>JAVVFP010000076.1:0-9965 GCA_032250495.1 Bacteroidota bacterium
TGGGTGCCGCCGCGGCGCTGGCGAACGAAAAACCGATGCTCGGCGGAAACTTCATGGGGTATGAAGTGAACGCGGAGTTCAAGTACACCTATGCCGTGTTCATGAGTATGGGACTGCACATGGCCTATATGGTCCCGGGTGATTTCTACGACAGCGCGTTCGTCAGGAACAGCGACGGGCGTCCCGATGACCCCTGGGTGGTGTTCGCCACGATCGCGTGGCTGATGTTCTGATTATTTCCCGCTGTCCCATACCCGTTGGATATGCATCATGAAAGCAATTCTCGCAATATTCACAATCCCCTTCATCATGTTCGCCGGATGTTCCTCCGCCCGCTTCTACCACGATGCGGATCCCCTGCCCTTCGAAAACATCGACTATGGCTTCCCGATGCGGAGCGGCAGCGTCAACGGCACCGAACTGGCCTGGCATGACAGCGGCGGCGAGGGCGACGTGCTGCTGCTCGTGCATGGACTGGCGAGCAATGCCGGTTTCTGGCGCTACAATCTCCCGGATCTGCGCGCCGCCGGGTACCGGGTCATCGCCGTGGACCTGCCGGGATACGGGAAAAGCGGGAAGGCATACAGCACACCGTACGGGATGAAGTATTACGCTGCCACGCTGGATGCGCTGCTCGCATCGCTGAATATATCCCGGGCCACGGTGGTCGGACATTCGATGGGCGCACAGATCGCGATGACCATGGTGCTGGAAGGCAGTTCCCGCGTTCAGAAACTGATCCTGCTCTCGCCCGCCGGCATCGAACGCTTCAAGGACGGCGAAGGGCGCTGGCTGAAGGGAGCCGTGACACCGGAGTTCGTGATCAACACACCGGAAACGGCGATACGCGCGAATCTCGCGGCGAATTTTTACTGCTGGCGTGATCAGCTGGAGTGGATGGTCGAAGAGAGGGCGCGCATGGCCAAGGTCCCGGAGTTCGAGCGCTTCGCCTACGCCGTATCACGCAGCGTCGCCGCCATGATCGAGGAAGCGGTCTGGATGAAGCTCGGCGAGATCCATGTTCCCACGGTGATCATCGCGGGGGAACATGACAATCTCATTCCCAATCCCTACCTGCACGGCGGACGAACGGTGGATGTGATGCGCATCGGGGAGGAGGCCATTCCGCAGGCCACACTGCATATGGTCCCCGATGCCGGGCATATGCTGCAGATCGAACGCCCGGAAGCGGTCAACCGACTCATCATCGAAAACGCCTCCGCGGAGTAATCAGCGGTCACACCGCAAGTTACTCGTGGGTTGCCGCGGAGTAATCCGTGGTCACACCGCAAGTTACTCGTGAGTTGCCGCGGAGTAATCCGCGGTCATACCGCAAGTTACACGGCAGCAGCCTGCGGGGGAGTTACTGCACGAACCACACTTTCCGGATGAAGCCGTCGCCGGTCTCGTATATCGCGACGGCTTCGACCGCTTCCTGACGCGGCACGCCGGTGACGTATTCGCGGTCCATCACCATGTTTTCGTAGGTGATGCGATTGAGGAGGCGGCAGTGCAGCTGCGTCGCCTGTTCAAAAAACTCCCCGTAGATTTCCCGCATTCTCTGCCGTCCGCTGTACTGCAGGGTGGAAGGGAAGGAGTAGATTTCGACATCCTCATCATAGACGGAGAGAAAGGCTTCGAGATCGCGGGCGTTATAGGCATTGAGCTGCATCTGTGCGAGGTCTTCGGGGGAAGGCGGCAGCAGTTGCGCGGGATCGTAGACCCTGCCGTCCCTGACGACACGGTAAATGTCCGCGCAATTGCGTACATCTTCCAGCGGATTGCTGTTGAGCAGCAGCAGGTCCGCACATTTGCCTTCCTCGATCGAGCCACACTGCTCTTCCATGCCCACGAGGGCGGCTCCATTGAGCGTCGCGGCGATCAGCACGTCGTGTGCGCTCATGCCGGCCTGACGCATCAGCGCGAGTTCACGATACAGCGAGGGACCGTGCAGCACGCCGATATTTCCTGCATCCGTGCCCGCGGCCAGCCGCACACCTGCTTGATGCAATTTCCGCACATTCGTCATCGCGACCGGCGACGGAAGCTCGAGTCCCTCCCTGTCCCGCAGCGCCTGCGCGCGGGCAGGCAGATCCCCGCTGCGCATGCCACGAATATCGAAAAGCGTACCGAGGATACGTGGATCGGCCATCGCGAGTTCTTCACGCGTCGGGGTGAACTGTCCGGCCAGGACGAGGGCGTAGGACTGGAAGACCCAGAGCGTGGGAACGACAATCACCCCGCGCTCGCGCGCCAGGGTGAGGAAGGCTTCATCCACCTCCACGTCGGTCACATCGTGGACGAGGACGTCGGCCCCGGCCTGCACCGCCGCGCGGGCGGTTTCCAGCTCCGTCGCGTGCACCCAGACGGGGAGTCCCGCCTTGCGGCTTTCATCGACGATCGCTTCCATGGTGGGACGGAATTCCTCGAGTCCCAGGGAGAGCCTTTTCGATACCACGTACCACACCTTGATGAAAGCAGGATTCTCCGCGGCCTGCTTGCGGACCAGGGTCCGCGCTTCCTCGGGTGAGAACACCTTGATGATGGGAGGGTCGTCCGTGGTGAGAGCGTCCGGCTGATACGAGGCGATGAGGGGACCGGTCAGAAATACGCGTGGTGCCTCCGCGGTCCGTCGCGCGGCGTCGCGCACATCGAAATTCCACATCGGTCCACCCGCATCGGCGACAGTTGTAATGCCGCAACGCAGGTAGCGGCGAAATACATCGTCAATATTGGCGCGGATGGAGTCGAGCTCCTGCGCATACGGCATGTGCTTTCGCAAATCGATCGCATCCGGGCGCGTGTACAGTCCCCCGGACTGGAAGAAATGGATATGGCCGTCCACCAGGCCGGGAAGCAGGTACTTGCCCGTAGCGTCCACGATGCGGCAGTTCTGCGGGATTTCGATGTCGGCCGCCGGGGCGACGCGCGTAATCCTGCCATCGGCCACGAGGACCACCGCATCTTCGAGCAAGCGCTTTTCATGCGTGTGTATGACCGTGGCATGGACGATGGCCAGGTCGCAGGCCGTTTGCGCCTGCGAAGGGCGCGTTGCCGCGCAGGTCAGGAGGAGCAGGAGAAGAAGGGAAGCGACGAGGTGTTTCACAGTGCCATCCTGAATGGTGAGACGGACAGCGGAAGATAGCATTCTCCTGCCTGCGACGCACCTCCCGCCGGTGCGTACGTTCACATGCGCCGGTACGCACGTTCACATGCGATGGACTACCTGTAGAGCCAGCGCGAAAACAGGCGCGTCATCTGCGGCATGACGAGATACGTCATCAGGAGCACCATCACGGCGGCGATGATCATGATCTGTCCCCAGCCGGGCAGCGGCTCCAGCATTTGCTCGAGGAGAGGCGGTATGAATATGACCAGCGGAAACAGTGCGAGCCAGGTCACGAAGGCCATCTTGATCCGCGGGGGCGGTGCGCTGGCCGGGTGATCGGGAATGGTGAACCAGTACTCGAGGCCCGTATGGCGCTGCACCGACGTTTCCCCGGTGATCAGCGGCTGGACGCGGGCGACCCAGCCGCGGCGCACGTCGGATGTCTCCCAGGCCATGAGGTTCTCGTAGGTGTCGAAGCGGAACACGATGATGTACTCGGGGCGGGATTTCTTCGACGGACGGATGATACCGGTGCCGAGATGTCCCTGGAAACGCAGCGCATCGTTCATGATGCCCTTGAGCCAATCCTCGAAATCTTCCTCCCGTCCCTTGCGGACGGTCCGTCGTACCACGGTGGTGAACGGTCCGTCACGCTTTTCCGGGGGATTTGCGATGAGGGGATCGTGTGCGTCTGCGGGCGGTGGTGTCTGTGCGTTTCTCATGCGATAGTAAACAGCGGGCGGGACAGGAAGATTCCGCACGCGGGGGCACAACTGCGGGCGGGACAGGGAGATTTCGCACGCGGGGCCATGCTGCTCAGCGGGCAGGCAGCAGCAGGATGCTGCGTGACCGACGCCTGTGTTCATCGCGGTAGGAGAGTTGGTATACGCCGGCCGGCAGCGTCGAACCCCCGCGTCCGCGCCCGTCCCAGGTCAGCGTGGCGGGACCGCTGCCGTCCGGTACCGGCAGCCTGCAGCGCACTCTCCCGAGCATATCGACGACGAGGATTTCGGCATTGCCGCCGCTGCGCTCACAGTCGATTCGCAGCGGACCTGCGGCGCCCGGCATGAAGGGTTGCGGGTGAACGGACTGTATCCCCGCGGTTCCCGCCGCGGGAGGCAGCGTACGGGCACGCAGGGGGTGCACGGTGCGGAGGGTCAGGCGGGATGGATTCCCGGCCGCGTGCAGGATGCTGTTCCGCGCGGTCAGCGTATCTCCCGCGACGTACATCTCTCCCCCGTTATTGAGATTTATGTCGAAACGCGGGTAGTCCGCACTCCCGATCACGAGGCGGATGCGGTGTCCTTCGAGGAAGGTGTGCGCGATATCCTGCAGGGAAATGCGCAGCGCAGCCACTGTCTGCTCCTGCAGCAGCACTTCCCGGTCCGTGCCTTCGCGGAAACGGGCGCGAAGAATGCCGTCGGTCAGGATGACGGAGCGGCCGTCGGGATATACGTCGCAGAGGCGCACGCTGAAATCCGTGTCCCTGCGATCGGAGCGGACGTGGAGGTCGACGGACATGGCGCCGCGCACACGGATGTCCCGCGCGAGCGGGGACGAGGTGTAGAGCAGAACATCGTCCCGCTCTTCGACAAGCGCGCGAATATCGCGCGGCCCCGGATCGACCGACGGGTCGAAGGGATTGAAGCGGGCACCGCCGTGGGAAGGGGAAGGATCGGTGGGATCGTAGGTAAAGTGGCGTTCCGCCTCATCCGCGGCCGCTGCCTGCGGCGAGAGACTGCCGTCGGCGTGAAGGTACCAGGTCTGCTGCGCCGATGCCGCATCATCCCAGTGCGTGGTCTGCTCCCAGCGGTTTTCGCCCATCTGGTAGTAACGCAGGACGGGCTGCAGAGGCCATCCGTTTTTCGCGCCGTGCAGGTGGTAGTCGAAAAACTGCAGGGCTGCATCCCTCGCGACACTTTCACTGCCCGGGTATACGAGTTCTCCCTGCTGCTCGCGGTCGACGCCGTCGTGCAGCCAGGGTCCCATGATCAACTTGTGCATATCGCGAACACCGGCATCGCTGCGCTTCCGCAGATCTGCGAAAGCGCGCAGTATATCGGAAGGATAGTGGTCGAACCAGCCGCTGACCATCAGCAGCGGAACGGCGATGTCCCCGGGGTAGTCGTTCTCCTGTTTGATGAAATCCCAGACTGCGTTTTCCACTGGACGAGATGTGATGATATCGACGGTGACGAAGCCGAGATTCTCCAGGGTCTCCACATGTTCGCGACGCAGCACGCCCCCGTAATAATAATCGGAGTACTCACTGCGGTAGTCGATGATCATGGGTACGGCGCAGATGAGATGCGGCGGGTGATGCCGTGCGGTCTGGAACTGTATGATTCCGAGGGCGGAGCCCCCGTAGGTGCCGACTTTCCCGTTCGACCAGTCCTGCGCCGCAATCCATTCGACCAGGTCATATCCGTCGAGTCCGCGGTCGTATCCCGGCACGGCGGCTGCGCTCGATGCGTAAAAACCGCGCCAGTCGACGAACACGTAATGATAGCGCATCGTATCGAGAGGAAATGTCCTGTTCTGTGAGAGAGCGAGCCGTATCCGGTACAGCGCTTTGTTATACGGCGTCTGCACGAGAATGACCGGTTTCGCGGTCACGCCGCCGTTATGGTAGATATCCGCCTGCAGCGTCCTGCCATCCCGCATGGATATGGCGGTTTCCACGAATGGCAGCTGCGCGGCGGCGAATGCCGGTACCAGCACGAGGAGGAGGACGAGGAGGGGATGCAGCCGGTTTTGCATTGTGAAGCTCACACGATTATACAGGCGATGTGGAAGGTCAGGACAAAGCTGCCATGCTCCTGCGCAGCGCTCAATTCGGTGTCACGTCGAGCCGTCCGCCCTCGCGACGGAACGGGTAGGAGAGGTAGGAGGGATTGAGTCCCGTCACGTCTTCACCCAGACTGTTGAGCAGCGTGGAGGGAATGGACATCCCTCGCGGCAGGAGATAGGGGACCACCTCGTACTGTCCCGCCTGGAGCGAGTATTTCGGAATGGAGAGCAGCATGGAACGGACATACGCGACGTCGGCGACGCGCACGTAGTCGTTGACCTCGATGCCCGTGACAGTGGTGGAGAACAGCTTCACCTGGCCGCTTTCGAGGTTGCGCAGGAACACCGGACCTTCGACGCCGTTGACCATGCGCGGAAAATACACGTCCGAGGGAGCCGCCGGTGCCCGCAGTTCCACCTGCATGCTGATGAAGCGCGGACTGTCCGCTTCAATACGCGTCATGCTGAGCGTGGTGGCAAATGAGAACCGCTGCTGCATGAACAGCGCTTCGCGCAGTCTGCCGTTTTCGTCGACCGCGGTGGAAGGGTAGACGAAACTGCCGTCCTTCACCGCGATGCGCACGGAGCGAATGTTGTAATTGCCGAGAAACGTCCAGAGGCGGAACACGCCGCTGACGCCGCCGCCGCCCTGGGCCGCAGGCGGTGGTAAGGTCAGCGAGAAATTCCCGTCGCTGCCGGTCGTCGTGGAGAGATCGAACTCCTCCAGCCAGACGTACACCCCGCTGTGATCGGAGGTATTGCTCAGCTGCACCGTCCCGCGAACAGTACGCTGGGAGGGCGCGATCGCCGGTGCGCTTTCGAACGGATTGTCGGTGCAGCCCGCAAGGAGCAGGGGGAGCAGCAGAAACAGGATGCCATATGATGAGGTGCGTCGCATGTATTGCATGTCACTCAGAATTGAAAACCAGCGGTAACGTAATAGCGGCGGTCGCGGATGGCGAGGCCGGAGAGCACGACATCGTCGCTGTCGAGGATATTGCGCAGGCTGAAGTTGACGAACAGACGGGCGCCTGCGAGCATGAAATGCTTGCTCGCGTGAACGTCCAGGTTTTGAAATGCCGGCAGTTCCACCTCGTCCCACCCGCCGTCGGCCTCCCGCAGCAGTCCCACCTGCTCGCTTTCCGAGAAATGAAAGATCTGCAGCGAGTATCCCGCGTGATCGAGTTTGAGACTGAGCGTGCGCTTGTTTTCGGATTTGAACGGGAAGGCTGAGCGTTCCGAAATGAAGTAGCGGGAGAGACCGATTTCCGCGAGCACTTTTTTCCCGAAGAAATAGACGCCGGCGCTGCCTTCGAAACCCGATATCTGCGCGTCGCTGACATTGTCGAACAGCGTGATCGGGAGTCCCGGGGTGGTAATGGGACGAAACTTGTTGGCGTAATTGTTCTGGAAGAAACTGCCGGTGATTTCCCAGCCCGTGATCGCGCGGCCCCGTATTTCCCGCGTGAGGGATGCGCCGAGTTCCACGCTGCGATTGGTCTCCGCTTCGAGGCTGCGGAGGGGCACGTCGTCGCGCAGCAGTGCGGGTGTGCTGATCTGCTGCATCAGCGTCGCGTACTTGACATTGTTGCCGTAGGTGAGGAAGACGTCGAGCAGGAAGTCATCTTTTATCCCGTTGAGGTTCACGGCGAATTTGAAAAGGGTATGGTCCCAGGCGTGATCCTCGAACAGTCCTTCCTCCATCGTCGCGGCACGCAGCGTCGCGTCGACGCGGGCATCGCGGACGAAATCCTGCCGGAGGCTGAGGTCAACGTCGAAGGATGTGAAGAAATCCGAGCCGGTTTCCCCGTGCATTTTACCGATACCGACGAAGCCGTGCCGTTCCCGCTGCAGACGGGCGCGTTCCACGCCGACGGGCTGCATGCGCATGTCCTGCCGCAGGTCGGCGAGATCCATATCCGCGAAACTGAACTGGTATGAAAAGCGCAGATCAAACAATCCGCTGCGCAGCCCCTTTTCGAGATGCAGCTGCAGGGCGTCCTCGTCGACACTGCGGGTCAGGGCGTAGCGGCGGGATCGCAGCACGAGGTTCTCGGCGAGATTGTTCCAGGATGCGGCGAGCGTAATGTCGGGAATGCCCGCGATCTGTCCGCTGTACTGCAGTCCCGCCACGTGATCGCGGTCATCGAGGGACTCGAGGTCCCGCGCGTTCTCGTACTGCACGGAGGCGTAGCGCCAGTGTGCGCGCAGCATGTCCTCCTCCCGCGTGTCGGAGAACGTCCAGCCGATATTCGCGCTGTGATGCAGGCTGCTGTTGGTCAGCAGGAACTCGGGCATGTCGTCGTACGCGCGCGCACTAGCACCGTTGCGCACACTGTAATTGCCGGTGAGCGCGCCGAAGCGCCGGTAGAGCTGTACGCCCCAGGTCCCGGCGTCATACGATCCGATCTGCTGCGTGGCACGCACGGTGTAATCGCGCTGCTGCTTCGGCACGATGTTGATCACACCGGAAAACGCCTCTGAGCCGAACAGCACCGTGTTGCTGCCCTTGATGATTTCGATGCGCTCGATGTCCGCCAGGTCCACCAGGGAAAAATCGAAGCTGTTGCTGTAGCTGCTGTTGAGTCGGATGCCGTCATAGAGCACGATCACTTCGTCCGCGTTTCCGCCGCGGATGGAGACCGCTTTCCGGCCACTGATCTCTTCGTCCACCTGAACGCTGTGGTCCGTGCGCAGCAGGTCCCCGGCGTCGACATAGCCGCGCACTTCGAAGTCACGCGCCTCTATGGTTTCCATCTGCAGCGGAAGCTCGCGCGCGGCGCTGCCTTCGCGCCTGTCCCCACGAATCTCGGTGCTCTGCAGCGGAATGATGCGCGGCTGCAGGAGGATGTCGCGTCCCGCTTTCAACTCGTGGAGCGGAACGCGGCGTGTTTCGTAGGCGATGTGACGGAATTGCAGCGTCCGGTCATCGGGAATGTCCTCGAGTCGCAGCGTGAAGGCGCCGGACACGTCGGTACTCGTTCCGAAGGCGCTGCCGTCGACGGAAATGTTGACGTCGGGAATGGGGCGATAGGAATTCATGTCACGCACCGTTCCGGTCAACAGGACGCTCTGTCCATGAAGGGACCCGGTGAGGAGGAATACGAGGACTGCGCACAAGCCCATCCATGCGCCGCTCGTGGCGGTATGCACGCCGGTGGACGTCATAGGCGAATGTACGCGATACGCCGACCGCTCGCAAGCCGGTTGCGTGCGTCATGCCGAACCGCATCGACGGC
Organism: Bacteroidota bacterium; assembly: GCA_032250495.1. Lineage (GTDB taxonomy): Bacteria > Bacteroidota > Ignavibacteria > SZUA-365 > SZUA-365 > BM516. The sequence goes on from JAVVFP010000076.1 coordinate 9,139, forward strand.
GCCGCGGCGGTCGGTGAAGGGCGGGGGACGGCAGTCCCGCTTACCGGGTGATGGTCATGCGGCGCATGGCGCGCTGACCGCCCGCTTCCAGGATGCAGTGATAGCTTCCCGTCTCGAGTTCCGAGGATTCCCACAGCACGGTGTGCGAGCCGGCGTCCATCGCGGCGTCGACCACCGTGGCGATGCGGCGTCCGAGCACGTCGGTGATGGTGAGGCGCACATGCATGCGCGCGGGCAGGCGGAAGGGAATGGCGGTGACCGGTGCGGCGGGATTCGGATAGTTCTGCAGCAGCGCGATGCGCGCGGGGGACGGGGTGTCGTCGATGCCGGTGGTGCCTTCCAGTACCGTGACCGTCGTGCGGGCGGTGGCGCTGCAGGTCCCGTTCGACACCGTCACGGTGACCGCGAAGGTCCCTGCGCGCGTGTAGCGATGCAGCGGAGCGGGATCAGTGCTCGTTTCGCCGTCACCGAAATCCCATTCCCAGCTGACGGCGCCTTCCGCCGTCACCGCGAACCGCACTTCGGGATCGCTGTCGAGGTACACGGTGTCCGACGAGGCCGTCATTTCGGCTTCCATGCCCGGAAGCACGTTCACGGTTGCCGAAGCGAAGCCACGTCCCATGAAGTTTTCGTTCATGAATGTCCAGGTCCGCGCACCGCTTTCGGCGGAACTGATGCCGCATATCGGTCCGGACGCGATCCACATGGGATGGGACTCGTCGTAAGGGGGACCCTCCGCCTTCACGGCGACTTCATCGCCGGCGAACCAGTGCATCCAGCCCGCGAGCGCCGTGTCGACCGTCATGGTGAAGGCTTCCCCTTCGCAG
>JAVVFP010000669.1:0-1739 GCA_032250495.1 Bacteroidota bacterium
CGCGTACGTCGTCAAACCGATTGAATTCCGGGACTTTCAGGAAGCGATCAAGCAGGTAGGCCTTTTCTGGGCGCTGCTCAACGAAACTCCACCCCAGTGATGCCGGAGGACTCCATGATGCATAAATCAGACAGCGGGCCGATACGCATCCTCTATCTCGAGGACTCGGTACGCGATCATGAACTGATACGCAATCTGCTCGAGAATGCCGGTCTCCCCTGCACCCTGACACGCGTCAGTGACGAGAGTGCTTTTCTCGATGCGCTGCTGCGAGACGAGTATGATATCATTCTCTCGGACTATCGCATGCCGGGATATGACGGCGTTTCTGCGATGGAGAGCGCCCTGCAGCTTCGTCCCGACCTGCCGTTCATCATCGTTTCCGGCTCCATCGGCGAAGAGGCGGCTATCGACCTGATCAAGCGGGGTGCCAGCGACTACGTGCTCAAGGAAAATCCCCACCGCCTGCCGTATGTCATAAAGAAAGAACTCAAAGCCAAGAAGGAAGAACTGGCCCGTATCGCGGCGGAACACAATCTGAGAGAAAGCGAGGCTAAATTCCGCAACCTGTTCATCAATCACAGTGCGGTGAAGTTCATCATCGACCCCGATGACGGACGCATCCTGGAAGCGAACCGGGCGGCAGCGGCGTTCTATGGCTGGAGCATCGAGGAAATGCAGCGAATGCACATTCACCAGATTAATACAAGTCCACGTGAAGAAATTCGCAACGCGCTAAAACTGGCGACGGGTGGCGAGAACCTGCGCTTCGAATTCCGGCATCGGAAGGCGGACGGCAGCATCGCCGACGTGGAAGTAGTTTCGAGTCTCGTCGACATCGGGGACAAGCCCGTCCTGCATTCCATCGTGCAGGACATCTCCCGGCGCAAGCGGGCCGAGGAACAGCTGCGCCTGCTCCACCGTGCCGTCGAGCAAATCTCTGTCGCCATCGTGATTACCGACCCGGAAGGCAGCATACACTACGTCAACCCGGGCTTTACGGAAATGACGGGATATCCTGCCGACGAGGTACTCGGGCAGAATCCGCGCTTGCTGCAGTCAGGCTATCATTCCAATGAATTTTACGCAGACCTCTGGAGCACCATACTCTCAGGAAAAACCTGGGAAGGCGAAATGCACAACCGCCGCAAAGACGGCGCAGCGTACTGGGAGAAAGCGGTGATCTCCCCTGTGCTCGACAGCAACGGCGACATCACGCATTTCGTCAGCGTGAAAGAGGATGTGACACGGGAACGGCGACTGCGGGAAGAACTGATCGCCGCGAAAAACAGTGCCGAGGAAAGCGATCGCCTGAAGACGGCCTTCCTCATGAACATGTCGCATGAGATCCGCACTCCCATGAACGGCATCCTGGGCTTCATGAGCCTTCTCACCGAGCCGGATCTGGAGGATAAGCTGCGGCGGGAATACGTGGACATCATCAATGTCAGCGGAGGCAGACTGATCGAGACGCTCGACAACATCATCGAGATCTCTCGCATCGAAGCGGGAGGCCTGTCTGTCTGCGAAGACGAAGTGGACACGGAACAGCTGCTGCGTTTTCTTTGCGAGTTCTTTCATCCGCAGGCTGCCTCTGCCGGAAACAACATCACACTCGTCGAACATGTGCAGGGGGAGGAGGCGCGCGTCTACAGCGACGAACACAAGCTGCACGCCATCCTCTCGAACCTGCTCAAGAATGCGGTCAAATTCACCGAAAAAGGACGAATTGAATTCGG
>JAVVFP010000671.1:0-1736 GCA_032250495.1 Bacteroidota bacterium
ACGACATCGACACGCGCGGCGTGCAGATCATGCAAATGCCCGACCAGCAGGGCGGGGAGATGATGGAAATCGGTCCGGAAGCCACGCCGAACGTTCCGGCCCTGCAGCTCTTCCCGCATGCGGTGGTCGTGTGCCAGGGACTGGCGGGACAGCCGCTGCTGGTGCTCGATCCCGCGCATGATACGCAGGCCGGACCATTCCCCGCGGAATACCGGGATGGATTTTTCCTGCCGATCGAAGGCATGCCCCCGCAGGTGTGGTACTACTCCGCAGGACCGGAGGTCAGCGCGGTGTCGATTACTTCGGACTGGGCGCTGGGCGGGGACGGCTACGTTTCCGGACGCAGCAGCGTCTCCGTCGACGGCATGCGCAGCCATGCCTTCGATCCCGAGGGCCTGGCGAAGAAGGCCCGCGGCGCACTGGCGAAAGCGGGACAGGGCGTCGTCACCGAAGCGGGTGAGGTGGAAGTCCGCGAAGGCGGAACCACGGTGTGTGAAATCGCCGTCGATGCGAAAACACCGCTCGAGGAGCTCGGCGGCTTCTACGCGTTCGACCTGCCCACGGCTCCCGGTGGCATCTCCGCGCTGCATCTTCCCGTCGGCGATCGCAGCCGCATCACTCCCGTGGCGCTGCCCGGACCGATGACCGAAGAACTGCGTACCGTCATCCATCTCGACGGGTACCGCGCGGTGGACGTGCCGCGTCCCCTCGAAATCCGCAACAACATCGGCAGCGTTCGCAGTGTCATCAAGGCGGATGCCCACAGCGTCGATATCACCCGCGTGCTCACCATCGACGTCGACGAGGTCAAGCCCGAGGGCTTCGTCGATCTGCAGGAATTGCTGCGCGCCTGGCGGCATCCCGCGCATAACACGCTTCTTTTCACCCGTAACTAGCGCACATTCCGTCGCGGCCGTCCCTCGCACAGGGACGGCCGCGACGGAATACACGGACATGGCAAGAATAAAAATCCCCCTCCCCGAATATTTTCCCTTTCACACGGACATCACCGTGCGCATCACCGATGCGAATTACGCGGGCCATCTCGGCAACGATTCCGTGTTTTCCCTCACACATGAAGCGCGTGAGCGTTTCCTTCGCTCCATGGACTTCCGCGAGGATGATGTCGACGGTGTCGGCATCATCATGAATGACGCGGCGGTGATGTACCGCAGCGAGGCCTTTCCCGGCGAGGTGCTGCGCGTGGAGGTGGCCGTCGGCGAGATGCACCGCAAGGGCTGCGACGTGCTCTACCGCTTCAGTTGTGTGGAGGACGGCAGGGAAGTGGCCCGCGTGAAAACGGGCATCGTGTTTTTCGATTTTTCCACGCGCCGCATGGTCGCGACCCCGCAGGCGTTTCTCGACGCCGTCCGCGCGCACAGGGACTGATGCTGTATCTCTTCCTGTCCGTCGTCTGCAGCGTCGGCATCGCCGTCACCTTCAAGTACGCCGACAGCCGCGCGATGCCGACCTTCCCGCTGTTCGCGGTCAATTACCTGATCGCCACCGTCAGCGCGGTCATGGGCAGCGGCGGACCCGGTGCCGTGGAATTTTCCTCCACCGTCGTCTCCTTCGGCATGCTGCTCGGAACGCTGTTCGTGTGGAGTTTTTTCCTCCTCATGCTCACCGTGCGCAAACTCGGCATGGTCATTCCCGTGGCGCTGATGCGGCTTTCCATCGTGCTGCCCGTGCTCGGGTCCATTTTCATCTTCGCCGAACGTCCCACGCTCCTGCAG
>JAVVFP010000670.1:0-1736 GCA_032250495.1 Bacteroidota bacterium
CGAATTGCAGACGGCGGGAGACGACCTTTTCCGTCGCGCTTTCGCGTACCTTGTGGTCCAGCATGAGCAGCACACCTGGCTCGGTGCCTTCGTCCGTGGGATCCACCAGCACAGTACCCTGGCGCAGGAGTCCGCGCGTTCGTCCGATCAGCAGGTTTGTCATCGCGAGCATCAGCGGGTGTCCGGGATGCATGAGCACAGCCTGCGGCTTGTTGCGCACGAACAGCAGATCCTTCTCGAAACAGATGCGTTCGTATTTCTGCACGACAGGAGTGCGGGACTGCCCGAAACTGCGGTCCCATTCGCGCACGTCCGATGGCACATGGCGGACCTCGTAGCGGTTGCGTTCGCGCTCGCGCACATCGCCCTGCAGCTTCTCAAACAAATCGAGGAAAAATGCACGCACGAAATACGGCTGCAGCTTGCGCGCCTCCGCCTTCTCCATGTCCTCTTTCACCGCATACAGTTCTTCCATGGACATATGCTGCGCGACCAGCGCATGCTTGCGCATGATATCGCGAATATGCTCGCGGTCGAGGGCAGAGTCGATGACTGTATCGAGATACGCGCGTGTCTCGGGACTCTCGCCATCGACAATCGCCTTGATGAGCAAATCTTTCAGCGGGACCTCATCAAACATATCGCCGAGCACATCGAAGACGCTCCCTCCCAGTGCCTCGCTTTCCACCTGCAGCTTCGTAAACAGTCGTTCGAACACATCGCCCTCGCGCGTATTCTTGGCGAGCATGTTCCAGAGATGGCAGACCTCTCGCTGTCCGATGCGGTGAATGCGGCCGAAGCGCTGCTCGATGCGATTGGGATTCCACGGCAGGTCGTAGTTCACCATCAGGTTGGCTTTCTGCAGGTTAACGCCTTCGCCCGCGGCATCGGTGGCCACAAGGACGAGCACCTCACTGTTGTGCCAGAACTCCTCCTGCACCTTGCGACGCGCGTCGCGAGAGACGCCGCCGTGGATGGTCACCACGGCATCCTGACTGCCGATGAGTTTCGTGATGCGTTCGTTCAGGTAGTTAAGTGTATCGCGGTGTTCCGTAAAGATGATCAGCTTGCGACGGCTACCGCTTTCATCGAACATCTCCGGTGTATCCTGAAGAAGGGATGACAGCTGTTCCCATTTACGGTCTTTTTCCGAATGCACCACCTTGCGAGCCTGTTCCTCCAGGACCTTCAACGTGGCAATTTCCGCTTCCAATTCATGTGCGGTCTGCGCGGCGGAAGCACGGTTCACGACCTGGTCGGCCCAATTCTCGTAATCCCCGCCTTCCATTTCATCGAAAGCCTCATCCGCATCGTCAGGGATATCCGCAAAAGTCTGATATCCATTGAACACCTCGGCGACATGATTCCCCTGCTGGATCTTCTTCAGTTCTTCGCGCTGGTCGTCGAGCTTCTTGTGTCTGCGTTTGAGCGACTGGTAGATCGCTTCGGGACTTGATGCGAGACGCCGCTGCAACTGCGTCAATGCGAAGCCGACATTCCCCTTGCGCTTATCGTCGAGCTTCTGTGCACGGTTCATCTCGTCCCGCACGTACTGTGTCACGGACTCGTAAAGATTCCTTTCCTCAGCGGAAAGCTCATAGCACGCTGTATACGCCATGCGCTTCGGGAACAGAGGAGTACCGTCGAACTTGAGTAGTTCTTCCTTGACCATGCGACGCATGACGTCGGAGACATCCACCGTTTCTCCATCCTCGGGGGCGCGGCCTGCGAAGCGT
>JAVVFP010000672.1:0-1734 GCA_032250495.1 Bacteroidota bacterium
GAACCGCCCAGCTCCACGCCGATCACGTCCCGCGAAGCATAGACGCGGAAGCTATCGGTCATGAAGGACTCGATGACGCGCTGCGTCGTGCGGGGATTGCTCGAGGCGGCGACGACGGTGGTGGGACGTTTCTGCGAGACTTCCTCGGCGTGGCTGGGGCCGGAAAGCACTGCGTAGCGGCCGGGTGTGATCTGCGGCCAGATGCGCTGTACCACCTGCGAGATGCGGAGCAGCGAACCGTTCTCTATGCCCTTGGCGACGTTGACCACGAGCGCGTCGCCGAGCGTCGCACCGTCCACGTCCTTCAAAACCGTGCGCACGAACTGCGACGGCGTGGAAATAACGAGCATGTCCTTTCCCGCCGCGGCTTCGCGTACGTCCTCGGTGATACGCAGCTGTTCGGGGAGTAGCAGTCCGGGCAGGTATGCAGCATTGCGCCGCTCGCGCCGCATGTTCGCCGCGTCCCGCGCGTGGTAGGACCAGAGGGTGACCGTGTGATTGTTTTCGCAGAGCAGGGCGGCAAGCGTCGTTCCCCAGCTGCCCGCTCCCAGTATGCCGATATTCATGCGAACCCCGTCAGTCAGAGAGAAAACCATGGTGAGCGGAACCGGTGACTGTCGCACCCGTCCCGCGTTCAACAATGTCCACGAATCGCAGCCGTGCTGCTAGAACATTTTCATCGAAGAACCCATTTTGCGGCCCAGGACTTTCAGTTTACTGAATTGATTCTCCTGTCCGGCAAGCAGGCGCCTGATATTGGCGCGGTGGGCGTAAAAGAGCAGCAGCGTGGTCGCGATACTGAAGAAAATCAGTGTATGGTAACTCGGAATATCGACGTTGAAAACGTTGAAGCGAATGAACAGCGTCGTCGGAAAGGCGGTGGCGGCGCTCAGCGAGCCCAGCGACACGTAGCCGGTCGAAAGCAGCACCAGCACGAAGACAATCAGCGCGATGGAAATGTCGATCGGGGCGATGCCGACAAGCATGCCGGCCGCGGTGTTGATGCCCTTGCCGCCGCGGAAGTTCAGGAAGACCGAGAAGATATGTCCCAGCACGGCCGCGATGCCCGCGATGATCTGTACGACGGTGATGTCATCGAAGGGCGTGCGGTTGTTGAAGGGAAAATCCCCGTAGTGCAGGCGTGCAATCAGGAGCACCGCGATCAGTCCCTTGGTAATGTCCCCGACCTGCACGAGCAACCCCAGTTTCCAGCCCAGCGTACGCATGACGTTGGTGCTGCCTATGTTCCCGCTGCCCTGCGTGCGTATATCGACACCCTTCAGCCAACGGCCGACGAGCAGTCCCGTGGGAATGGAACCGACGATGTAACTGAGGATGATGATGAGACTGAGGAGATACATTTATCTTACCGGGTTTCGTGTCAGATACAATACCATAACATATGGATTTGCTTCAATAAAATCAATGCGCAACGGCGTCAAGTGTCAAAATAATGGCGCAAAGATTTCCGCCCTGCCATGTTGCGCTTCTGCCCGATTTCATTGAAATTGGGCAATTATCATGCCGCAGATCACCTATATCGACACCGAGACGCCGCCGCAGCGTGAGAGACCGCGATTCTGGCGTGCAGCGCTCCGTCACATCGTGCGTTTCCGCGTGCCGCTGCTGGCACTGATGGCGCTGTACCGTTTCGCGGGACTCTCCTTCGGTGAGATGCAGCAATGGGAGGAAGCGATTTACGCGCTGCGCGTGCAGACGGTGCTGCAGTTCGGC
>JAVVFP010000077.1:0-9862 GCA_032250495.1 Bacteroidota bacterium
AAAGGAAGGCGTTGCCCGTGCCGTCGGCAACGAGAAGGGGAGAATCCTGCGTGCCGCTGTTGTTGGCGATGGGCACGCCGTTTGCCGCCCACTTGATGACGCCGCTGGAATCGATGCGCTGCGCGTACACGTCATACTCGGGGCGCGGATAATATGCGTAGGCGATGTACGCGCCACCGGCGCCGTCGCTCGCGATGCTCGGCGCATTGGAGAAACGCAGGTTGCCGGAGATGGTGACGGGATTGCCCCACAGCGGTAGGCCGCTGCCGTCGATGCGCTGGGCATAGATCTTGCTGGTCGGGGGAAAACCGCCGGTCCCGGCATTCCACGTGATGATCGCGCCGTTCCTGCCGTCGCTGATCAGCCGCGGATCGGCCTCGTTGGTGACGTCAGTGGCGACGGGTACGCCATCCGCAGTCCAGAGCACATTGCCGCTGCCGTCGATGCGCTGCGCATACACATCATTGTTACCGTCCCTGGTGTCCGTCCACGCGATAATCGCGCCGCCCGCACCGTCGGAGACCATCTCCGGTTTGGACTGCGAGTTCCACGCCGAGGTGACGACATTTCCGTTGACCGTCCAGCGCACGAAGCCGTCCTTGTCGATGCGTTGGGCATAGACGTCGAAGGCGGCCTGCGGTGCGCGTTGATCGTGCCAGCATATGATGGCTCCACCGGCGCCGTCGCTGACAATGCGCGGCGCGGTCTGGTTGCTCCCTTCCTGGCAGATGATATTGTTCAGCGATGGATCGGAGTTCCATTGCGCCTGGGTGATCATGAAGGGTGTGAGAAAGAAAAGCGGGAGGAGGATACGCAGTTTCCGTGGCATCATGGTTGCTCCTGAGTACATGAATCATCGTGGATGAAGCTCGGGAGACGATACGAACTGACGCCCTGATCGGTACGCGACCGATCAGGGACAGCTCGTTATGCACCGACTATTCCGGATCCGGTGCACATGGCGGAGTCTTCAAGCTTGAGAGTGAAAGTATGCTTCCGCTGCGCCAGAGTCAAGGAACCCGGCATCGCTCAGGCAACCGGCAGTCCGGCCGCTGGATCGGGAAACCGAAGCCCGCGGTGCGGCGCATCCGGCCCATGAGGAGAGAAATGTGATTCAGCGGGTGAAGGAAAGCAGTTCGGTCAGGACCTCATCGCCGGGATTGTCATCGGAGAAAATGCTCATGCCCTTGAGGGAGTGTTCCCGAACGAGACCGATGCCATCGGCGAACCACCATGTGACGCTGGCGTTGTTCGAACCGTTCACCGTCAGCTTCACGGTCTGATATGTCGTCCCCCGTATCGTGATTGTCTCGCGCTCGATTTCGCTGTCCGCGTACTGATGCTTGAACATGGGGAAGACGCCCTCCCGCGGATGGTCGCCGAGCGAGTAAATCGTCCCTGCACTGTCGAGAATTCCGAGAATGTTGTGCCACTCGTCGTCCAACGCCGGAACATGAAGCGCGATCCAGTCGAACAGCTGCCCGCCGCGCGATGCCGTATCTATTTTCATCTGCATGGTTGCGGGCTGGGGACCGAGCGCATCCTTGAACACATTCGTCTCGTATGTCCAGACGATTTCGCGGTCGAAGGGAAAGTAGTCCGGCGTCTGTCCGGTCGGATCCGTGGGTGTATCGTCATCGCTGCAGCCGGCGAACAGGAAGAGCACAAGGAGCAGGGGCACATGGAATGGAAAACGCATAAAGAACCTCCAGGATGGTGGGATTATGTGTGTTTTTGCACAAAGTAATAAAACAACAGATATTCAGAAAATGTCCCGAAACACTGCGTAGTTGCGGGCTTCGAGGACATACGAATGACGCGGGGATTTTGTTTCCGGATCGGAGCAGGGAGCGAAACATCGGAGCAGGGAGCGAAACATCTGGGGCTGGATGTAGCGGTTCAGACCATTTTCCCTGTCATCCGTGGAGGTTCATCTTTGCGTTTGCGGTATTGGTCCACGTTTGTCGCGGGGGGGGGGGTTACGTGCGGAGTACCAGGGCGATTCTCTCCCGACTGAGCAGCGAGCCGTTATCCATGAATACCACGGCACCTCCTGCGCGCAGGATTCGCTCGATGACGATATCGACCACATCATTGAATAATTCCCGCAGCGCCGTGGAGTTGAGGTATACATGCGTGGTGTGTTTACCCGGCTCACTGGTCTTCATGTGATAATCGTCCTCCACATAAAGCGTGGATCCCGGATTGGACTCCGCCGAATCCCATACGTCATCGATGCCGGACACGACGTTCTGCTGCTCATCCGCCGTGGCGATTGCGCGCAGTGCATTGTGCGTAACGCCCGATATGGCGATTTTTACCACGGGCCAGACGATTTTCCCCAGGTCATGCGGCGTGGTTTCGCGGAAGTCCCCTCTCACCATGCCGATGATGACGTCATGATGACGCGTCAGGGAGGAGAATTCCTCCAGGAAGTTGTTCTGACCGACAAGGACCACCTTGAGCGGATCCTGCGCGTAGTACTGGGAGAAATGCTGATCGGTCTGATCGAGGAATTCAGTCAGTTGCTTGTCGCTGAGTCCCGCGCCGGGGATCGTGACCCTGTTGTCGGGACGCGCGATGCTACCGTGCGCCGCTCCGTTGGGTTTCGAATAAAAAGGAAACGCGGTGTTCTGTATGTCGATGAGTTCGTCCCTGAATCCTTCATAGAGCCGGGAGGCTTCGCTGCTGAGCGAGAGTGTATAATAGTGCGTGCTGAGATGCATATGCTTACCTTGCGCGTAGCGCTGTTTCCGTGTGTATGGGGGCTCCGTAGCCGGTTGTACAATACTGGAGTCTTTCTATGCCGTTGTGTCCTGCTCACTGCGCCAGTGGCCGGCAGCATTGCCAGCCCGAGTGGCGGAATTTGTTTTTTGCCCGGCCGAAACGGGAAGGACGGAACAGGACGGAGACACCGTCGCTCATTCCGGGCAGGACAAATTTTTTCTCCTCCGCACAATCAACATATTCGACGGCCGCCGGCCCGTGGTCTTTCAACGAGGCGAGTCGCTGTGTGTATCTGCTGTCGGCTTCTCCCAGGTAAATCCTCGCCCGATCGGACTCGTAGACGGCGACCGTCACTGCGGTCTGTACTTTCTTGCTCAGCCTTTCAAAGGCCTGACGTGCGAAATATCGTGCGAAACCCTGCACGCTGTTCCTCTCGCTCAATAGATGCAGCCTGCCGAATGCGCGCAGGTCGAAATAGGACAGGTGGAGATTCCCCGGCGAGGCGACGATGGTCCGCGAATACGGCGCGAGCGCCGCGATCGTGTGCGGTGTTCCGCCGTAGCACGTCGAAAGCACGAGCATGTCGAAGCGTGTGCTGTCGCCGGTGAAGCTCTTCACACCCGCGGAAAGGTCGCGGACGTTGAAGGCGCGTTCTGGTGTCGATGCGTCATACCCCTTGCCGTCGAATTCGGGGATTTCATGACCGAAATAGAGAAAGAACTTTGTACGTTTCGCATCCGTGGCTGTGCGGTATTCCGCGTACAGCGCCGTTTCGGCTTCGAAGCGTGCGGTACCCGAGGAACGCCAGTACGGCCTGCGAGCCTGCAGCACTCCGTTGCGATAGTGCAGGAAATCCCCGTCGGGCAAGGGGATGACATACAGGAGTTTGGCAGACGGACGCTGGTGAAAAATGAATACTTCCGCATCGGTCCGCCGCTGCGCCACCAGTCTCGCGGCGTGCAGGGTACGCGCATCGGCGCGGTGTGCCTGTCCCTGGGAGTCATGATAGATATAATCGCCATCACCGTGGATGATGAATACGAAAGAAAATCGTGTCGGCGAGGCGGGTTTCGCCGCTTTCGCCTCTTCATCGAAGTGGAGCGTCATCGAGCCGCAGGCGGAAAAAAACAACGCGAACCCCGCGCAGACGATGAGCAGGAAACCTCCCGATAATCGTTGCGCGGAGCCCGCGAGATATTTTTTTCGCTGCTGTTGCATGCTTGAAGTGCTCTGCACTGATCAGAGGATGAGAATCAACACGATGACAATCAGGAGGAGCGTAACCAGGCTGACGGTTATGTACCGATCGGCCTGCTGTAAATCCTGTACGAGGTAATCGCTGAAGGAATTGAGCTGATCGTTCGCCACGGGTTGGAAGCCGTTCTTGCCGCCGAGCTCGTCCTGCCTCTCCTGCAGCGTCGTGCGCAGGAGCTTTGCGCCCGCGCGGTCTTCGGCGGGAACGAGATTGGAACGTTCGACCCTGTCGAGTGCCGATGTCATCGACTCCAGGGACGTCCGGAGAATGTCCCGTTTCTGGACGAGATTGTTCGTCGCCTTTACTTCACGTGAAGTGTTGTTGAAATATTTGCTGATCTCACCGCCACCGCCGGCAGAGGCTGCCTGGGTCATGGCAAAAAGGACGATAAGAGCACCGAGGAATGTCCGTGCCATCATGGCTGTCTCCTTCAGTGATGTGAAGTGAATGGTTACTCCTGATAGATACACCCTGGTGCTGCAGGGATCAATCGCCCAGAGGGATGGAAAACGATGTAGTTCCATATGCGGCGGAGGGATCCGGTTCAGCAGAGAGACCGATCCGGTGGAGGCGGTGGTAATGAAGGGGAGGGGGACTGGAGGGGGGGGACGGGAAAACGGGAGGCCGGTATTCCGGGATCAGATCTCCTTCTTCCGGACGAGTGCGGCGATCTGCAGACGGCTGTTGAGCTCGAGTTTCTCAAGGACGTTGTGCACATGGCTTTTGACAGTGTAGGTGGCGATGTGGAGCTCCGTGGCGATTTCCTTGTTGCTCATCCCGTCTGCGATGAGATGGACAATCTGCCGCTCGCGCGCTGTCAGCTGCAGACCGTTCTGAGCTAACGGCTTCCCAGAACTGACGGCGTCCGTGATAATTTGATTGAACAGGGAGTCTGTCAACGCCGGAGGAAGCACGGTTTCGCCGGAAGCCACCGTCCTGATGGTGTCGATCCACTGCTGCGCGGTGGCGTTTTTGAGTATGAAGCCATGTCCGCCGGCACGGATGAATTCGACGATATCGACATGGTCGGGAAGAATATCCATCGCGATGATACGGGCGGAAGGAGCTTCCTTCTTCAGCAGCAGCATCAGGGCCAGGCTGTTCGTCTTTTCGAGTCCGAGATCCAGCAGCACGATATCAGGTGGTGTATCGAGCTTTTTCATTCGAGCGATCGAATCGCCGTCCTCGGAGCGCGCTACGACGCTGAAGTCGGCTTGCTTGCTGAGCATGGCCTCAATCCCTTCCTGAAGCAGGATATTGTCTTCGATCAACAGGATTTTCAGCTTATCCGTGACGAATCCTTCGCTCGATGAGGAGGGCTCTGCTCGATGATGAGTGCTCAATTCCATTCAAATCCTTGCGTTTGTCCGATTGCGTGTGGGCGAAAAAGAGTGAAAGGTATATGCCTGTACACAAAGAACATAGCAAACTCCCGGACAAAAAGCACGTATCCGGGAGTCTCGAGGTCGTGGGTGGGATTTTCCCTCAACGTCCAGTCGGTACATGGCAGCGACGATGGTGGGATTGCCTGCAGGGTGTGTGATTACAATACACCACCGATCCGGAGCGAGTTTGAGGAAGTGAAGAGGCCGAAAGCATTCAGCAGCCAGAGAATGACCACGATCACGACGACGATGTTCAGAATCGATTTGATTTTTCCGTCCATCGGTATGAACCTGTTGATGAGATACAGCGCCACACCGACGACAATGAGTACGATAACAAGACTGACAAGGTCCATTGGAAGCTCCTGAGTGACCCTGCGCTCATGCTGGTCGGTCGGGAAGTACTCTTCCTCGCCATCCGCTCACCGACCGACCGTCGTTGACACACGGGACATTTGAAACGGGAATATGTAAGGATGCTGTTGCGTTAACATCATTGTAGCCATTCCCGCTGCGATCCGCAATCACTCAAAAGGACGAAACACGGGCTAGTCCTTCCGATCACCCGCTTGCACGAACATCGCGGAAAGCACTCCCGGCGCAGTCACTCACCTTTGGAAATACATTTTGTATGATGATCCCGCCGACACCGTCGCTGATGATGCGCGGAGCGGTCTGATTGCTGCTTTCGCGGCAGATGATATTGTTCACCGCAGGATCGGATTGCCACTTTGATCCGTCATGATTGCGAACAGGGTTGAGCATTCAATGCCGCACAACCATACGGGTCGTGCGCACCGAGCGCCCTGCCACCATTCTGAGCAGGTAGGCGCCTGAAGGCAGCGACGAAACACCGACGCCCTGCCGATGACTTCCGGCCGCATATGCACCGCTGAGAAGCCTGCGGACACAACGTCCCATCACATCGTGGAGGGAAATGACGACCTGTGTGGTGCGCGGCAGACGGAACGTGAGCTGCGTCGTCGAGGAGACTGGATTCGGGCAGGGAGGCAGCAGTGTGGCGTCCCCCGGAACGGCGGGCACATGCTCTGTGCCGGTGGTGAGACCGGGACGGAAAAGATGTGGCTGCGTGTCGAAGTACTCCCGCCAGATTTCGATCAGGGAAGTGAAGTCCGTGAGTACGACATCACCGTCATCGCGCATACCCGAGAGAACACGCAGCACAGTGTCCTCCACCGAGCCCTGCGCGACGGGATCCAGTATCATTGCCGGCGTAATGTGGAAGCCGGAGGTCAGGATACTGTCCGGATGGATGATGCCGCGGCGCCTGAGGTCCAGGAGGTCTCTCACGCCGAAGATATCGCCCATGTACTGACCGATGCAGGCAATGTTGCCCATCTCGTCGTCGATGAAGTAATGCCAGCGTCCCATCGGACGCCAGACGCCGCTGACGACGGGATCGCTCGCGTGCATCGGGGTTGCGCTGCCCATTATGATTTCTCCGCGCCAGGACGCATGCGGAAAGGCGTAGCCGCTGACCGGCAGCCGGAAGCGGTCCCAGAGCTGAAACTCCGGCAGTGCGGGATCCCAGATATGTCCCCCGATGACCTTGCTGCCGCCAAGGCCGAGTGAATCGAGCAGATAGGAGACATCCGTGTAATTGTACCCGAAGCGTTCGCGCGAGTGCGCATCGATGCTGACACCGAGGTCGTCGCGAAGGTATTCCAGCAGCGGTTTGTATTTCGTTTCATCGTCGATCAGCCCGGATTCGTATCGCAGTGTCGCGAGCAGGAATTTCCAGTCCGACTGCACGGTCCACGGGATGTTCCATGTATGCATGCGTCGGCCCATGATAATGAGGGCGGCGCGCAGCCGTTCGTATTCCTCCCGCGCCTCCGGTTCGTCGAGTGAGCCGGCGGGGATGTCGTCACCGATCTGCGTGTACAGCACTTCATACACCGGCGGACGCGGTGAAATGAAGTGCTGGACCGGGAACTCCTTGAGATACACGGACGCATACGGGGGACGCGCGTCAAGCCAGGCCACGGTGACACTGCCGCCGTGTACGGAGAGTCCGGATGCGACCTGGTATGCCGTCTCTGCCTGGCTCACGCGGACCGGCACGCCGATCATGTTCCATGACGCATCGAAGACCGCGATGTACAGGCGGGTCCTGGTCGTGTCATCTACACGGCTCCATGTCAGCAGGTGCCTGCCGCCGGGGAGCCACGTATGTGCGACATCGGGAAAGTCACTCAGGAAGCTGATCTTCGAGCAGATGAATTTTTCATCAAGGAAGCGGCCGTCACTGTTGTAGCAGCGGACCGTGAGCGTATCCGTGTCGCTCAGAAGGCTGAGTACGTCCACCGCGCCGTCATCGTGCGGGACGAACACGGGAATGCGGTCGTCACCCTCCGCGGCGGGTACCGTGTCGAGCACGGTGGTCGTTTCGACCGCACCGGTGCCGTCGACGAGTCTGTGGAGCTGGAGCAGCTCGCGGTTGCCGTCCACTCTGTGACGCTCGAACAGGTAGGGGACACCGGCCGGACTCGTCGCCGCGAGCAGTTGATCGTTCGCGCTTCGAAAGGGGAAAGTGACATCATTGCCGTGTCCCACGTAGCGATAGCTGTCCGCATTCGTGGGCAGGAAGGTCCATCGCGGCGAAAGATTGCTGTACGTGTAAATTCCCTGCTGACGGCTCGATCCGAATACCGTCGCGGTGAGCAGACCCTGCGGAGTCTGCGCGAAGGTCATTCTCCCGGGCGATTCCCCGTAGCCTTCACGGAATTGCGGGATCTCGAAGTTCGTGTAATTCTCGGAGTAGTAAATGGTGTCGCTGACGGCGCGCAGGTCCCAGGGATCCCGAACTTCGAAATGTCTCAGCACCCGGTTGTACGCGTATTCGGAATCCCTCCAGGTGCTGTCCTTCTCGCGCATGTAGGCCCACCGGTCATTCCCCAGCGCGAATACGCCCCCGTCGCTCCCCGTGTTGGCGCTGGCGGCTCCCCGCGCATCGCCGGCGGGAGTGAACAGCTGGCTGCCGTTTCCCCATGCCACACAGCGGGAACCGTCCGATGCCGTCACGATACGTATGGGCCAGCTCGTCTGCGCGTCGCGATCTGTCCATCCGATGCGGTGTTCTACGGATTGAGCGAGAAGCCGGGCGCCGCATAACATGGAGAGCAGTAAACAGGCGCAGGTCACACGATTACTCATTGTCTATACTCTCCGTGTTTCAAGGTGCAAGCACACTAACGATTAGAGACACGAGAATCAACCGCGTGTTACTCTACCACCAGCATCTTCTTGGTCTCGATCCCCGATCCCGTTCTCAGCACAGAAAAATAGATCCCAGAGTTCAATCCAGCCGCATCGAAGGGCGACCTGTATCAGTGGCCATAATTCCAATGTGGCTCTGTCACTTTTCCTACCACATTCCCAGACAGATTGTATTCATGAATCATTGCCACAGAATCGCATCTGCAGTAGTGTGTGGCGTAGAATGTGCCGTGTCCTGACCAAGTCGGGTGGAGCGAAACTGACCAGTATGGCGCACTTAACAGCATGTACGCACTTTCGTTGTCCAAATCGACGACGTAAAGACCACCCGATTGATTGTCCATCACTCCATCGATTCGGGGAAGCAAAAGCATTCTGTCCTCGACAGAAACGTCCCAGTATAAGACACCCGGATTGAGGTGTCCGCCCAAATCTACGTTGATCTGCCTCATGCTCTTGTTGTTGATGTCGAACAAGTATACTCCATCGCCTTGTATGACGACGAGAGTTGAATCATCTAACGGCTTCGAGGCATCGATTGCACGACCGATAAAAGTGGTATCGGTATCTGTTAACTTGAAAAGCCGTCTGCCATCATCTCTAACGAAATACCCATTGCCATCTGTCGGGTACGAGGCTTGCGTGAATCCGGAAATCGTATTGACGATTTGTCCATTCTTGACATCGACTTCGATGACCCCCGCCTTTGACCATCCTATGCTGATGAGGATTTTATCCCCTGCTGGGTTGATGTCGTAGTACCATCCGTTAAATAAAAGCGCATCGCCAGTCTTCCTATCCCGAATGAACACGCCTGAATAGAGGTCGCCATCCTTGTATCCCGTAGACTCCACAACACCGATTGAAAGATCATATTGTGGCAGTTGCCTGTAATTGCGGATGAGCATGCTTGGAGTTGGCTGTATTGCATGAATTGAATCTGTATGCGACAGAGGAGCTTTCGTATCACATGAATCCTTTTCGGTCTCGAAATCGTTGACAATGCTGTCTTCTGTACAACCAGCAAGCATTAGAACAACGGCTACCGGCAGAAAGAAATAGTACAAAGTACGCATACAAAACTCGTTGGTTTGGATGGCTCCGAACAACATGAGGCAGAGCAAATGCTGACGAGGTTGGTTCAGAAGTGGAGACATCTTTCGAAGGATCACTGTGATGTCGCTGTCTGATGAATCAGCATCTTTCTCGTTTCAACCCCCGACTCTGTCCTCAGCACAGTGAAGTAGATCCCAGC
>JAVVFP010000673.1:0-1724 GCA_032250495.1 Bacteroidota bacterium
GGAGCGGAAATTTGTACAGTTTACTGGCTATTTCATTCAGGAACAAGGATAAAGGGCTTGAGGGTTCCCCTCAGGGGTTCCCCTCAGGGGTTCCTCGTGCGCGTTCCCGTGCGGGGAAGCTGTGAGCTGCAACGACGTGCCGTCATTCAGGCCGGTGGACGGTCGCGGGAATGCCGACTTCCTTCCAGTTCCAGCACGCCACCGTGTGCTGCATGTCGATGGGTTCGAGTGGCGGCGCGTGAAGGACGCAGGTCTCGGTCGCGTATTCGCAGCGGGCGTGGAAGTTGCAGCCGGCCGGATAATTCGTGGGACGCGGCACCTGGCCGGGGATGATGGTCAGTTTCTCCCCGCGGCGGTGGAAGGAGGGAATCGAGGCGAGCAGTCCGACCGTATACGGATGCCGGGGACGCCGGTAAATGTCGAGGACCGTGCCGCATTCGACGATATGCGAGGCGTACATGATGGCGACGCGGTCACACACTTCCGCCACCACGCCGAGGTCATGCGTGATGAGCAGCACGGTCATGCCGAATTCCATCTTGAGATCATTGATCAGCCTGAGCACCTGCGCCTGCACGGTGACGTCGATGGCCGTTGTCGGCTCGTCGAGTATGATGATGGAGGGCCGGGCGACGAGTCCCATCGCGATCAGCGCACGCTGGCGCATTCCGCCGGAGAGCTGATGCGGGTAGGCCGACATGGCGCTTTCGGGATCGGGAATTCCCACGCGGTTGAGCATGTCCACGGACAGCGTGTACGCGTCCGTCCAGTTATTGTTCGAATGATAGAGCAGCACCTCGGTGAGCTGGTCGCCTATCGTGAACACGGGATTGAGCGACGTCATGGCCTCCTGGAAAACGAGGCCGATCTCCGTGCCGCGGAGTGCGCGCATCTCCCGCTCCGTGAGCGCGAGCAAATCCTGTCCGAGAAACAGGATACTGCCCGAAGCGATGCGGCCGGGCGGACGAATCAGGCGCATGATGGACATTGCGGTGACGCTTTTCCCGCAGCCGGATTCCCCGACCAGGCCCAGTGTCTCCCCGCGCGAAAGCGTGAAGGAAACGCCGTCGACGGCATGCGCCATCCCTTCGTCGGTCTCGAAAACCGTTGTCAGATCGCGTACTTCGAGAATCGGGGCTGCGCTCATGTGCTATCGCTTCGCTTGCTTGGTGGAGTGCATGCGCAAGATACGGCTGCGCGCGGCCGCGTACAACCGCGCAGACTGCCGGGATTTGTGTGCACGGCGACTGTGGTGTATCTTCATTCCTCCGTCCCACGAACGCACAAGGCCGATGAATACGAAGCAGACTCCGGAGCGCGACGAGGCGTTCCTCGTCAACGAAGACGCCATGAAAAATCTCCTGCGTGTCCTGCACGCCCGCGAGAAGCAGGTGCAGGCCGGTGGCGGGGAAAAAGCCGTCACGCGGCATCACGCCCGGGGAAAAATGACGGCCCGCGAGCGCATCGACGCGCTGCTCGACGAGGAGAGCTACTTCCTCGAGATCGGTTTGTTCACCGCCTGGGAGATGTATGAGGAATACGGCGGCGCGCCGTCGGCGGGCACCGTATTCGGCGTCGGCCGCATTCACGGACGCGACTGCGTCCTCGTCGCGAATGACGCCACGGTCAAGGCCGGCGCCTGGTTTCCGATCACGGCGAAGAAGAATCTTCGCGCGCAGGAAATCGCCATGACGGCGTTCGGCGGCAAGGTCCACCGGCGGCGG
>JAVVFP010000674.1:0-1723 GCA_032250495.1 Bacteroidota bacterium
CGGCATCGCGGGTCTGACAAGAGCCGTATCAGGGGTGTCACGCAAGCAGTACCACCTTCCGTCAATCCGGTCCAGCGTCACGATATCAGTGCTCCGATATATGTGACCACGAAGGGAACGAAGCAGATGCTGGAACAGGGGATTGATCTCTCCGAAAATTCTTGGGAGATGCTGATGCAGGTTCTTGAAGAGAATTGACTCGAAGGCGGAGTGCAGCTCGAGATCGTCTGACATGTCAATACCGGACAACGAAGCGCGCAAACGGGCACAGCATTGCTCATTTTCACCCGAGAACAGTTCGGCGACGATATCGTACGCGATGTCACGCAGGGAAACCCCGAGCTCCTGCATACGGTAGTTCCGACGATGGCTCAGCCAGAGCAGCATCCCTTCCGTCTTCCGCACCGCGCAGACGATGAGGACATCTAGTTCATCGCGTGATGATTCTCCCTGCAAGAGGACTCGCAGACTGCTTACAGCTTCCATGATTTCCTGATTACGAGAGCAAAACGTCCGAGGACGCCGGTTCAGGGTACGAAGATACGAAATCGTCGCAGGGAAAGAAAAACTCCCGTCCGGGAAGGGACGGGAGCCGAAAATATCACGCTGCAGGCTGTGTGCGTCCCGCGACTTCATCACGGGTGACGAGTGCCGGCGGAGGATGCGCCTCTCCCTCGAGCAGATCATGCAGGGTCGTTTTCTCGAGCACACCGTCGATGGCCGTCTGCACCCGATGCCAGAGAGGACGAATGGAGCATGAGAAGGTATGCGCACATACGGTGCCTGTGCCGGAATAGTGATCACAGAAACCCGGCTTGTAGAAGCGTCCTCCGAGCGCAGCCAGGACCTCGCTCAGGCGCAATTCGCGCGGTGCCCTGGCGAGTGTGTAACCGCCTTCCTGGCCGCGTACGCTGTCGACGAAACCGCTGATGCGAAGAATGCGAAGGAGCTTGGCGACATAGGCCTGTGAAAGTCCCTCCGCCTCGCTGATATCGGCTATCGTCATGGAGGCGTCTGATCCGCGGCGCGCGAGCTGCAATAGGCAGCGGAGACCGTATTCTTCCTGCGAGCTGAATTTCATGGCCGCTTCTGCTTTAATTCATTCGTGGGATCTTGGAACCGCATATACGCGCGTGTTCGAGTTCCGCGTACTTTTCGGGACTGATGGCCGGGCCCTTCCGCGAGGCCAGGGCATCGAACATTTCGCACAGATCCGCGGCGATCTCATCGGTCGTACGACCTTCGATATCGTGGCGCTGCAGCATGAACTCCAGCTTCCCCCCGCGCAGCAGGGCAATACTGGGTGAGGAAGGGGGTATGTCCGTGAAATACGAACGCATGCGCTCGGTCGCTTCGCGTTCCTGACCGGCGAATACCGTGACCATACGGTCCGGTATCACATGATGCTGCAGGGCGAGCGCGACGGCAGGACGGGCGCTGCCGGCGGCACAGCCGCAGACGGAATTGACCATGACCAGCAGCAGTCCCGCGGTTTCGCGTACCGCGGCATCGACGGCCTCGACGGTGAGCATTTCCTCGAAACCGGTAAACGTCAGTTCATCACGCATCGGCTGTACCGCGACTGGATCGTACATCGGGCCCTTGCGGACGGATATGTTATTGAACATCTATATGAACTCCTGATTAATTCGGATACAGTGTCCCGCCGACAGCGGCGTGGACGGTTTCTACATCATGCCAAGTTCCAGGCGGGCTGCTTCGG
>JAVVFP010000675.1:0-1722 GCA_032250495.1 Bacteroidota bacterium
CGTACTGGAAACCGGCGTACTGTCCGTCGACATAAATGTCGAGCACGCGGTCACAGGCATTGTCGATGCGCACGAAACCGAGGAAGTTCCCCTCCCCGCGCTGATCGGCGAAGAGCTGCACGCTGTCCTCGAGCCGCTGCACCAATGCCGCGGATTCCGGTATCATTCCCGCCGCCAGCTTGACCGCGTCCACCGCGTCGATGCTCTGCTGCTCCTCGGCGATGCGTGCGGCTTCGGCGAGCAGTTGTAGTGCGTTGACCGTCATGGCGGACTTCCCGGCGAGCCTTTCTGCGAAATGCAGCTGCACGGCCAGTCCCGCCACCGCCGCGGCGTCGGCGTCCCGCCGCGCATCGTCGACGCGCGCCCCGAAGCCGCGCATCACGTCGGTCTGAAAACCCAGTTCGATATTCAGGTTCACGTATTCCAGCTTGGGAAACACCGGCGATCCCAGTGTCGACGTTTTCTCCTGCGCCGTGAGCGTCGCGCACGCGAGCAGCAGCACCATTGTCAACAGCAGTCTGCGTGTATTCATGACTCACCTCTTTCCGGTTGTACTTTCAGGCAAATTAGAAACGCTTGTACGATAGATGCACCACATCTGTTCCCCCCGTGAGTACTCGGAGGGTAAGCCCATATCCTCTGCGCAATCTTCATTCATCTGTGGTCTCCGATATAGATGAAGGCGGACCAGTAGTAGGGGAACACCCAGTCGGGGTCGGCGGGTGCGTCGAGCATGTGCAGGGCGGCGAGGCGGGCCGACTGCATGCGACCGGAGCCGTGCCGGAGCCAGCTGCGGTAGAACTGGCGCATCCAGGCGAGGGTGGCGGCGTCGTCGACGTACCACAGCGACGCGATGACGGCAGGGGAACCAGCATACATGAAGGAACGCGTCAGTCCGATCAGGTCGTCGCCCGGTGTGAATTCTCCCTCCTCACCTGCGAGCTGTGCGGTCTGGCAGGCGCTGAGCGTCACCAGCAGCGCGTCGAGGTCCAGGTTGAAAATCTTTGCCACGGTCAGGTCGCCATTGTTTATGCTGTCGGGTTCGGCGGCCGCCAGCAGGATGCGCGACTGCATCGGATCTTTCTTGTTGAGTTCCCCGTGCGTGGCGAAGTGCAGGAGGTCCTTGTCGCCGGCTTCCCGCTTGACCACGGCTTCCTCCGCCTCCGCGCGCGTGAGCACGAGGGGGTCGGCAGCATAGCGCGCAACGGTGTCGGCTTCGATGAGCGCGCCTTCGAGCGGACGCCGCCGGTACTTCGGATCGGCATAGACCGGGTCGCCCACGATCAGGGCCGTGCGCACCGGCACCATGTCGCGCGCCAGTGCGAAACCCAGCACGCTGGCCGACGGGAGGTAGGCGATGGCATAATCCTCGATCAGGTAGCGGGGTCGCGCCACGTGCATGCTGTCCCGCAGGTCGACACCGGTCGGTGGCACGAGCGCCTGGAAAGGAAGATGATGCAACGGTCCATGCGGAACGATGTACAGCTGCGTAATTCCCCTCAACGCTGCGGCCGCGGGTGAGAAAAGCCGCGAATACATGTTCATCAGAGAGAACTGCCACCGCCGGTCCGTCTCCGTCTCATACCACGCGCGCATGGCCTCCCCGGGCGTCGCGCCCTTCCCCAGGCGCTGCTCGCGTATCACGCCGTTCTTCTGCATCGGGAAATCGTAGTACAGCATGCGCCGCAGGGACTCGATTTCCCGCTCGAGGGCGGTGCCGCT
>JAVVFP010000676.1:0-1718 GCA_032250495.1 Bacteroidota bacterium
GCTTTCCCGCCGGGACTACTGCCGCGCGGAATTTCCCGCCGGGACTTTTCCCGCCGGGACTTTTCCCGCGGGGAACGGTTCGTACGGTTTCCGCTGCGTGAGATGGATGCAGCGGCAGTCCTGGTGATTTCCTTCCACAAACTACGACGCGGACTTGAATTCCACCAAAAATCGTGTAGTTTTCTGTTGTCCTCTCTCCACAGCTACGCACTGAAGCCCGGAATCTCCCATCATGGTGGATGCGGGTGTGCGATATCCCTTTACTGCTTCCCACGAGCGAGCGTCCGTTCGGTGTGGACGCTCCGCGTAATCCCGGAGATGAACGGAGGTAAAACATCATGATGACCGCAGGAACGACACGTACGACACTTCATTCCATTCTCCTCGTTTTCCTCGTGGCTGCCGCATCCAGCCAGGCGGGACAGTTTGTCGTGCGCAGCACGGCGGACGCCGGCGCCCACTCGCTGCGCTGGGCCATACTGCAGGCAAACGCGGCGGCAGGACCGGATGTGATTTCCTTTGAAATCCCGGGAAACGGACCTCTCATCATCGTCCCCGCCTCCCCGCTCCCCGCGCTGACAGATCCGGCGGGCGTGATCATCGACGGACTCTCGCAGGAGGGCTGCAGTGCGGGAACGCATCCGCCGGCGACGCTCACGTTGCGCATCGTCCTCGACGGCGTAC
This sequence comes from Bacteroidota bacterium, assembly GCA_032250495.1. Classification (GTDB taxonomy): domain Bacteria; phylum Bacteroidota; class Ignavibacteria; order SZUA-365; family SZUA-365; genus BM516. The sequence goes on from JAVVFP010000676.1 coordinate 685, forward strand.
ACGCGGGCCGCGGACCCGGCCTCTGCTTGCAGTCATCGAACAATCTCATCCAGGGACTGGTCATCACCCGTTTCGCGGAGGACGGCCTGCGCATACAGGGCATGCCAGGGGGCACGCAGGGCAATGTCGTGCGCAACTGCATCGTGGGACTCGATGCCGAGGGCAGCGAAGCGCGCCCGAACTGCATGGATGAAGGCGCGCTGCGGAGCGCGGGCGTGCGCATATACGCGGATCCGGCCGCTCCGGGCGACGCCTTCGAAAACAGCATCCTGACCTGCGTGATCTCCGGCAACAGCGGCGACGGCATACTCATCACCGACTGTCCGGGCGCGGACGTACGCGGGAACATTGTCAGCGGCAATTTCATCGGCTGTACACGCTCCGGCGACGTGGCCCGCGGCAATGCGCGCGACGGCGTGCAGCTGTTCGGCGGCTGCCACGGCAACACCATCAGCGCGAACGTCATCGGGGGCAACGGCAGCGACGGCATTCACCTCACGGGCGACGCGGCACGCAAGGCCGCCGTGCATGGCAACAGCATCAGTCGGAACCGCATCGGTATCACCCCGGAAAACCGCCCCATCGGCAATGCCGTCAACGGCATCAATCTCGGTGGACGGGAGTACGGCAGCGAGGGCGGTTTCGCCTCCGGCAATATCGTGACGTCGAACTTCGTTGCCGCCAACGGTCGCAGCGGCATCGTGGTCTGGGAACATCCGGCGACGACGGACAACGGTGACGGCAACCGACTGACACAGAACAGCGTGTTCAACAACGGACGCCTCGGCATCGATCTCGGGGACGACGGCGTCTCGCTCAACGATCTGGCGGACAGGGACGTCGGACCGAATCAGAACCGGAACGCGCCGGTGCTGCTCTCGGCGGACATCAACGATAAACTGGTCATGCTGCGGGGCAATATCGACCTGGGCAGCCTCCGGCGCGAGGCGAAAGTCGAACTTTACAAGCTGCACAGCGGTCCGGTAAAGCAGTTCCAGGACGCACTGTACCTCGGCACCGTGTCACCCGACGCC
>JAVVFP010000677.1:0-1717 GCA_032250495.1 Bacteroidota bacterium
CTATCACCCGTGCGCGCATCGAACATTCCCTTCCTCTGCGGCAGCTGCCACCGGGAAGGATCGCCGGTGCAGAAGCAGCGTAAGATTCACCAGGACCATATTCTCGAGAACTATTCGGAGTCCATTCACGGCGAAGGACTGCTCAAAAAGGGTCTTACCGTAACGGCAACCTGCATCTCCTGCCACACCGCGCATGAGATCCTTCCCCACACCGACCCGAATTCCAGCATCGCGCGCCGCAACATTGCGAACACCTGTGCGAACTGTCACGCGCAGATCGAGGAAGTCCATCTCAAGGTGATCAAGGGCGAGCTGTGGGAGAAGCAGCCGCATCTGCTTCCCGCCTGCGTCGACTGCCACCAGCCGCACGAGATCCGGCGCGTGTTCTACGACCAGGGGACGGCGGACGCGCAGTGTCTCGAATGTCACCAGAAACCGGACCTGCGCGCCAGCGACGGACGGTCGATGCATGTGAATTACCAGGAGCTCGGCCATTCGAAGCACGTCAGCGTCTCCTGCAGCCAGTGCCATTCCGGCGTAAACGTCTCCCATACGCGTCCCTGTGACGCCATCGACAGCAAGGTCAACTGTTCCGCCTGTCACGCCGAGACGGTGGAACGTTACAACCAGAGCATACACGGCGTGATGTTCGCGAAGAACGATCCGGACGCGCCCTCCTGCATCGACTGCCACGGCACGCACAGCATGCTCGGGAAGAACAATCCCAACTCGCGCACCTTCCCGACGCGCGTGCCCTCGCTCTGCGGAGAATGCCATCGGGCGGGCGAGAAGGGCGCCGTACGCACGAAGGACGGCGAGGACGTCGTCGGACATTACATCGAGAGCATTCACGGCAAGGGACTGCTGCAGAGCGGACTCGTCGTCACGGCGCAGTGCACGGACTGCCACACCGCGCATGACACGCAGCCGAAGTCGGATCCCCGCTCCAGCATACATGAGAACAACGTGGCCTCCACCTGCGGAACCTGCCATCATGGTATCGAGGAACAGTTCGCGCAGAGCATTCACAGCCGCCTGGTCAACGACACCGACAAGGAACTGCCGACCTGCAACGACTGCCACAGCGCGCATACCATACGGCGATCGGACGAAAGTGGTTTCAAGCTCGAAATCATGGACCAGTGCGGACGCTGCCATGAGGACATCGCGGATACGTATTTCGACACATACCACGGCAAGGTCTCGCAGCTCGGCTACACAAAGACAGCGAAATGCTACGACTGTCACGGCGCGCATGACATCCTGCCCCCCTCGGATCCGAAATCGCATCTGAGCCATCAGAACGTCGTCGAGACCTGCCAGAAATGCCATCCCTCCGCGAACCGCCAGTTCGCCGGGTACCTCTCACATGCGACACATCACGATCCGGACAAGTATCCCTACCTCTTCTGGGCCTTCTGGGGCATGACATCGCTGCTGATCGTCACCTTCATTCTCGGTGGCGCCCATACGATACTCTGGCTGCCCCGCGCACTGCGCTGGCGCAAGGAATTGCGCAAGCTCGAGAAACAGGCCGAAGCTGATGTGGAGGACATCGCTTGGAGCGACATTGAGGCACCCTCTCCACCGAGTGAGCGTGCGCGGTTCGCAGCCGAGCAGGTCGCAGCAGAGCAGGCCGAGGCCGCAGCAGACGAGGCCGCGGCAGACGAGGCCGCGGCAGACGAGGCCGCGGCAGACGAGGCCGCGGCAGACGAGG
>JAVVFP010000678.1:0-1709 GCA_032250495.1 Bacteroidota bacterium
GGGGTGGCATTCCCCTGATCGCCTGCGATGTCTTCGAGCATGCGTATTACCACAAGGACGGTCCGGGGCGAGCTGCCTACATCGATAATTTCCTCAATACTCTGCACTGGGGCAGAATAAACGAGCGCTTCAAAAAGTTCGTGACACGGTAAAATGTACTCCCGTGCGGGACGGTCGCTTCGCCGTGACCGGCACGGCGGACGTTGTACCGGCACGGCGGACGGCAGCACGGGCATCCCGGTTGACATGGCCGGGGTGCCCGTGCCGCATGACTCAATGAGATCGCGGGCTCAGCAGAGCCGCTTCGTAGGCCTGCGCATCCGCGAGAAGCATGCGGGCCTCAAGCACGGCGGCGTCGGTATCGAGCTCCTGCAGGATGCGGGCGCTTTCTCCGCTGAGCTGCGTAACGAATTCCAGCGTGAGCTGTCGGCGAATCCGCGTCCATCGCATGTCGAAGCGTCGGAGCCGGAGTGCGCGTACTTCGTCACGGAATGCCTCGAGGTGACGCAAGGTTTCCGCTTCCACATCGTAGTTGCGCGCCTGTTCCGCCAGGGCATCTCCGGCGCGAAGCAGCGGATCTTCACCCGCCAGCAGGAGCGAATCCGCGAAGTGGCGAAACTGCGCCTGCATCCCGGCATCGATGTCGGGGACTGCATGGGGACGAAAGCGGTTGTTGTACCGGGAGACGAAGTGGAAGGCCGCGTACTCCCTTTCGAGGGAGCGCAGCACGGGGGGAAGGGAATCCTCGGGCAGGGTGACATCCGGAATGATACCGATGGACTCGTGAAGGGGACGACCGAGCCGCAGGCTGCGGAATGTTCTCTCGTTCGAGGCAGGAACGGCAGCGTCGCGGGCCTTTCCATTCCGGTATACCAGGCGTTGGATGCAGCGCCCCGAAGGGATGTAGTATCGTGATGTCGTCAGTTTCAGTACGGCTCCGTGGGAGAGAGGGACCAGGGTTTGCACAAGGCCCTTCCCGAATGTCCGCTGACCGATGACAACCGCGCGGTCGAGGTCCTGCAGGGCGCCGGCAACGATTTCTGACGCGCTGGCGCTTCGTCCGTTGACAAGTACCGCAAGGGGGACATCTACATCAACGGGCTCTTCACGCGCGGGATAGTTGCGGGCATAGCCCGGTTGTCTGCCGCGCATGGAAACGATGATGCCGCCGGGATTGATGAACTGGTCCACCAGCGCCACCGCGGCTTCGAGGAGCCCGCCGGGATTGTCCCGCACGTCGATGATGACGCCACGAATGCCGCCATGTGCGAACTCGCGACGCAGGACGTTGCGAACGCTGTCGGCGCTGCTCCGTGTAAAGCGGCTGATTTTCACGTACAGGATGCCGTCGTCGAAGAGTGTGACGCAGAGAAGAGGATCAAGTGTGACCGAGCGGCGCTGCACGATCAGGTCGAGGCTGTCGCTCACTCCCGGACGGCGTACGACCAGCTGGACGGAGCTCCCTGGCTCACCGCGCAGCAGCGGCCGGAGATCCGTGACCTTCTCGTCCGCGAGGGAGACACCATCGACGCGCAGTATCTCGTCACCGATACGCAGGTTTGTAAGCGGGATCACCTCGTCGTAGATGTAGCTGACGATCTGCCGGCCACGCTGATTTCGCACCTTGATACCGAGTCCCCCGTAACGTCCGCGGGACAAGGCATCGACTTCGCTGTTTTCGCGCTCCTCGATGAGTTCCGCGTAGGGGT
>JAVVFP010000679.1:0-802 GCA_032250495.1 Bacteroidota bacterium
GACGCCCCTTCCATTTTTTGGACCGCCCCCGAGGAGGCCTAGATAACTTACAAGGCCTAGATAACTTACAAGGACGCGGAGGAAACATCAGGAATGTAGACAGGATGACAGGATTGTCAGGATCATGTCGTGAATACCACGAACACGCTTATCCTGTTTAATCCTGTCATCCCGTCCAATTCTTTTTTGTTCTGCGTTCTCCGCGGTGAGTTCTTCTTATCCGGTCAGTGAAGCGGGCTCGAATCTCGTATATCCTGTTGATCCTGTCAGAACCGTTTTCATGCCGGAGACGCGACGATGGACTACCAGGCGTTATTAAACGAAGCGATCAAGGAAGCGGAGCTGGGTTTAGCCGAGGGCGGGCTGCCGATCGGGTCGGTGCTGGTGGACGCGGACGGCAACGTCGTGGCGCGGGGGCACAACCTGCGGGTGCAGACGGGTGATCCCACGGCCCACGCCGAGGTCGCCTGCATCCGTAACGCAGGGCGAAGGCGCGACTGGCCGAGGCTCACGCTCGTCAGCACGCTCAGCCCCTGCATCATGTGTACCGGCACCAGCCTGCTCTACAAAATCCCCCGCGTCGTCATCGGCGAGAACAAAAACTTCATGGGCGCCGAGGATCTTTTCAAGCAGCACGGCGTCGAGCTGATCAACCTCAACGATGCCGACTGCATCGAGCTGATGTCGAACTTCATCCGCGATCATCCGGATTTGTGGAACGAGGACATCGGGATCGAACCGGGCCGGCCGTGACCGCTTTCGGCCTGCCGCCAACCCGTATCCGGAGTCAGCCATGACTGTC
>JAVVFP010000679.1:812-1707 GCA_032250495.1 Bacteroidota bacterium
CTGCTTTCCTGCTTTCCTGTTTTCCTGTTTTTCTGCTATTTCACCTCGCCGTCCCAATCTTCCGATACGCCCAGATGAACGCGACGAGGAAGGCGAGGTCGATGATGGCGAACGGCTTCCACATCATCGGCAGGGTCGGGTCGTGGTACCAGTACCAGCCGACGGCGGCGCAGTAGCTGACCTTCAGCAGAATGCCGTAGGGGATCAGGTTGCGGTTGCGCTTCGGATCGAAGGCGACGGCGAAGAACATCAGCGCGAAGACCAACAACAGCATCGCGGGAAAGCGGACATATCCGAAGTGGTTGGGCGGGATGACGTCGAAGCGCTGGAAAACCTGCGGCGCGAAGAGCAGGAACGCCAGGCCGAGCACGGCGTCGTAGAGCCCGGCGAGGATGAAGATCGGTCGCACGGCTGTGGATCGTGCCATGAGAGGAGCCTCCCGCCCCGGAGGGGTTTCAGGCCGACTCCTTTATACCGTGCAACAGCCCGTTTGTCGCCCTGCGGTACTTGTTCTTGAACGTATCGCGCCGCCAGGCGGTCGCTTCGTCGCTGTAGAAGCGTACGGCCAGCTCGCGGAAGCCGTGGACCAGTTCGTCTGCTGTCATGGGCGCGGGCTCATAGGTGAGGTCGAACAGGGTGCAGCGGCGCCAGGCGTTATCTTTGAGTAGACGGCCGGTGCGGCGCAAACGTTCGTACAGCGGCGTGCCCGGGAAAGGCGTCTGCAGGGTGATCTGCACGTCGTAGAGTTCCAGCTTGCGGGCGAATTCGTAGACACGGTCGAAGATGTCGGGGGTCTGGCCGTCGAGACCGAGGATGAAGCAGCCGTTGACGCGGATGCCGTGTGACTGGATGTTGCGGACGAGGCGGAGGTAGTCGCCGCGATGTTTGCGTTTCC
>JAVVFP010000078.1:0-9719 GCA_032250495.1 Bacteroidota bacterium
ACGGTCCTGCTTTCCGCTGCCGCCGCAGTTTTCCAGGTCGAGGCGCACGGTATCCGGTGTCGCAACGAACCTGCGCACGGGCACCGCTTCGTCGGCAGCGATCACACCGGCGTGCACTGGCGTTGCAAGGCTGTTTCCACGAATGTAGTTTCCGACCATGATGCCGCCGTATCCCTGCATCGTTCCGCTGCGCCCGTACGCAGGCTGCAGGTTCCTGCAGTTGACGTTCGGCATGCCGCGATAGGAAAAACCACAGTTGTCCTTGCGATACTCATCGGGCGCGCCCCAGAGGTGTCCGATTTCATGCGCGATGACATTGTGATCCGGTGCCGCCTGTGGATTCAACCCCGCTTGCCCGTAGCGCGTATCCATGGTGAAGTACACACCCTCGCGGTCACCGTTGTTATATGTGAGGACCTTGGCATGCGGCCAGATGTCCGCATCCCCGGAGGGCTTGTAGGCGATGAAGCCGCAGACGGCGTCGTCGGCGTTGTAGGCATTTCGCATTTCGGTGTTGTATCGCTGACAGAACTTGATCTGGTTTTTCAGATTGGGGAAGGGAACATACCACGGCCAGTTGACCAGCGGCTTGAGTATTTCCTTGACGTACACTTCTTCGCCGACCGATGTCGGTTCTCCGTCCACCGCGCTGAACGAGCTCCCCGGGGGATACAGCCGCCATTCGGTGGTAATTGTATTCCCGTAGCGTGCCGCGAAACCGGTCCAGTAATTGATCGCATCTATGTAGAAATTCCGGTAACGGTTGTAAACGACCGGGTCCCAGTCCCAGCTCCCCGTTCCCGCCTTGCTCTCCATGAAGAACGCGGTGTGGACGACGTAGCCGTGAAGACGCGTTTTCTGTTCAACACGATTTTCCAGTCCTGCGTCCTCGGGACGTGGACCTTCCACCGATTCGTAGGGGATCAGCTCGACACAGTCTGTCTGTGTCCATCGTTCCATGTTCGCCGCAATCATCGCCCGCCGTTCACGGATCTGCCGGCGATCTTCCTCCGTCAACGGACGGCGGATGAAGTCGAGGTATTCCACGATGGCGCGCGCAGCGGGACTTACCGCGGCGTTGGTCTGATTGGCCGTTCGGTTGGCGTCAAACTCCGCGGAAGAATAGGATACGGAAAGAACGCGTGGACCATCACCGGTCGCGGATGACACACGCGTGTCCTTCACCGCATCCCTCACTTCGGGCGGAACCCAGGCCAGCATGCGTCCGGGCGAGGCGACGATGGAAACCAGAGCGCCGCTGCGCGTGAGCTCATCACGCAGCGCGATAGTCTCCTCCGGCATGCGGCATGACGTTTCCAGCACGGCGAGATGCTCGTTTTGCAGTTCCCCTGCATCGCCGCCTGTCGCCGATGGCGACAGACCGGGCTGCGGCGCCTGCGCGAAGGCGAAAGTGGAAATAAGGCTGAGTATGATAATGGAAAGCGGGTGACGTATCCAGCGTCTCATAGGTATCCTCTGCATGATGAACATCGATTCCACATGATCAACAACGCATCACCGCAGTGCGGTCACTGCAGAACATCACCCTCCAATCCGCGATGCGGAGCGGGAGGGATTGCCGATACGTCATTGATTGGTGATACCTGAAAGGTAAATAAATAGGATACGGTATGTCAAGTATTGGGAGGAACGGCACCGGCGCTGCGCCGTGGCAGCGGTTTCGGTGCGACGGCCAGGAGTACCGCTAATGCGGGATCTCCTGCCGGAAGGGGGGGTACATGCGCTGCGTGCTAAATATCCTGTTCGCTTTTCCGCAGGTACTTCCACGGCTTCGGATGGCCGGGGGGACTGCAGTACACCGCGCCTGTGCGCTTCTGATAATACTAGGACAGCGGGACGTAGAGATCGTCCTCCCCCAGGTGCATGCGCTGAAAAACCAGTCGCCGTTCTTGACGACCCCCACCATGTACAGCGAATCCGGGCGCGTCGTTGTGTAGAGAAAGCTCTTCCTCTTTTCCAGCGGCTGTTTCCGATACCTTTTGCGGAAACCTACGCGTTGCGGGCGGAAATATCAATAAGAACGATTCAGGACAATCCCGCGCCCAGCAGACGATTGAGATCCTCATCCGAGAGACCGGCCTGCTCGCGCGCGAGTTCGCGGATGCTGCGCCCGCTGCGCCGGGCCTCCTCTGCGATGGCGGCGGCCGCGTCATAGCCGATGGAAGGCACGAGTGCGGTTACCGTCATAAGGTTGTGATCTGCAAGCTGCCGCAGCCGATCGCGATTGACCTCCATTCCCCGGATGCAGTTCTCGGCGAATACGCGGGCGGCCTGCCCGAGCAGCGTCGTGGATTCCATAAGCGTGACCGTCATGAGGGGAAGCATAACGTTGAGTTCGAAATTCCCGCTCTGTCCCGCGACGGTCATCGTCATGTCATTCCCCATCACGCGCGCGCAGACCATGCCGACGGCCTCCGGGATGACGGGATTGATCTTCCCCGGCATGATGGACGATCCCGGCTGCAGGGCGGGGAGACGGATTTCCGCGAGTCCGGCGTGTGGACCGGAGGCCATCCAGCGGATGTCATTCGAAATCTTCATCAGGCTCACGGCGACGGATTTCTGCGCGGCGGAATATTCCACGGCGGCGTCGCGTGCGCCCTGCGCCTCGAAATGATTCTCCGCTTCGCGCAGCGGTAATTCCGTCTGCAGCGCGAGTCCTTCGATCACAGTGCGTGCGAAATCGGGATGCGCGTTGAGTCCCGTTCCCACAGCCGTTCCGCCCAGCGGCAGTTCCAGCATCGCCTCACGTGCGTGACGGATACGCCGCATTCCCTTTTCCACCTGTGTTGCATATCCGCTGAATTCCTGTCCGATCGTCAGCGGTGCGGCATCCATCAGATGCGTACGTCCGACCTTGACGATGCCTGCGAGCGCCTTTGCCTTCTCACGCAACGCCTGGTGCAGCGTTTCCATTGACGGAAGCAGCATGCCGTCCGTTTCCAGCAGCACTGCAAGGTGCATCGCTGTCGGCATCACGTCGTTGCTGGACTGTCCCGCGTTTACATGGTCATTCGGATGCACGTCGAGATCGGCCTCTCCCTCTGCGCGCAGCAGTTGCGTAGCGCGGCGCGCGAGCACTTCATTCATGTTCATGTGCGTCGAGGTCCCCGATCCCGTCTGATAAATATCCACCGGGAACTGTGCATCATGCTTTCCCTCGGCGACCTCGAGGGCGGCGGATTTGATCGCTTCTCCGCGGGCACGGTCCAGCACGGCCAGCTCTATGTTCGCCTCAGCCGCGCAAAGCTTGATGCGTGCGAGCGCGTGCAGGAAGGCGGTGGGAAAGCCGCGCCCGCTGATCGGGAAATTCTCCACGGCGCGCTGCGTCTGCGTCCCCCAGAGTGCATCCGCAGGAATGCGGATTTCTCCCAGTGCATCATGTTCGCTTCGCCATTTCATGCTGCCTCCTTTCCTTTGTTCTTTCCATCATCGTGTGTCTGATTGTTCTCCTCCCCCGGCGCCTTGCGCTCGTGAATGCCGAGCTGCACGACGGAACGCCGGAAGAAAAGCGACATCGACCAGTCCAGCGCCACCCGCAGTCGGCGCGCCCAGCCGGGCATCTTGAACAGGTACACCGTGCGCCAGAGAAACCAGGCCGGGAAGCCGGAGAGCTTGATGTTGAATATGCGTGCGACGGCCGTGCGGCAGCCCAGTGCGGCCAGCGTGCCGCGCGGCTTGATGTCACAGCTGGTGACCTCGCCGCCACGCAGCACGGCAGCGATGTTCTTTGCAGCGGCCTCCGCCTGCCGTACCGCGTGCTGAGCGGTGGCGGGATAGGCGTCGCCGTGCGCGTCGATATTGACCGCGCAGTCGCCGATGGACCAGACGGAGGAGTGTCCCTTCACCCGCAGGTCGCGTTCACAGAGAATGTAGCCGCGCTCGTCCGTGGGAACATCCAGGTGAGAAATGAGCGATGCGGGAGCGATACCTGCCGCCCAGATCAACGTATGCGTATCGAGCCGTTCTCCGTCCCTGCACATCGCGTGATCGCGCTGCACGGATGAAACCGTCTGTCCGGTGCGAATCCGCACCCCGCGACGCGACAGCTGTTCAGACGCGTACGCGCCGAGTTCCACGTCCAGTGCCGGCAGAATCTGATCCTGCATCTCCAGCAGGGTGATCCTGCAGTCCGACGCCCGCACGTTCGCGTAGTCACGTGAGGCTTCCTTGAGGAAGACATCAAATTCCCCTGCAAGCTCCACTCCGGTGAAGCTGCCGCCCACGACCACGAAGTGCAGCAGCGCGCGGCGCTTCTCCTCGTCCTCCGTCGCATCGGCCCGTTCGAGCAGTTGTATCGCCCGGTCGCGCAGTGCGACAGCGTCGCGGAGCTGCTTCATCTCGAAACCGTATTCGCGCAGTCCCTCCACAGGCGGCAGATTGGTGACACTGCCGAGTGCGATGACGAGATGGTCATATGCAAGTTCCATACCGTCGGAAGCATCATCATGCCGGAAGTACACACGCCTTTGTGCGAAATCGATGTCGTGCACCTGCCCCATGCGGAATACCGTGTACTTGAGAAAATGCCGGAGGGCGACGACGGCATGCCGTGGCTCCAGGCTTCCTGTACCCGCCTCGACAAGCAGGGGATAAAACACGAAATAGTTGCGCTTGTCTATGAGAATGATTTCCGTGCTGCTGCGGTCGACGCGACGTTCGAGCTGCTGCGCGCAGTAGGCGCCTGCGAAGCCGCCGCCGAGTACGATGATGCGCGTGGAAGCTTTCACGCCGTCCCCTCCTTTCGTCTCTCGCGTACGAGCGACATGAGACTTCCCGCGCGTATCATGTCGACCTGGCGCGCGCTCAGGTCATGTGTGAGCGTGTAGTCTTCATCGCGACTCGTATTGTGGATGATCAGGCGCGATCCCGGAGCAAGGTCGCTGCGCAGTTGTGTGAGGCGCAGAACATCGTCCTTGCGAATGCGTACACGATCCGCGGCTTCCGCGAAGCGCAGCGGCAGGATGCCGAAATTGGCGAGGTTCTGGAAATGGATACGCGCGTAGCTTTCCGCGATAACCACGCGGACGCCGAGATAGCGCGGCGCCAGTGCTGCATGCTCACGGCTGGATCCCTGGCCGTAGTTTTTTCCCGCCACGACCATGGACACACCGCCTTCGACGGCTTTGGCGCGGTCGTAAAAACTCTCATCGAGCTGCGCGAAGGTGAAGCGGCTGATTTCCGGGATGTTGCTGCGGAAGGGCAATACGCGCGCGCCCGCGGGCATTATTTCATCGGTGGAGATGTCATCGCCGCAGGTGATGAGTACCGGTCCTTCGAGCGTGTCCGGAAGTTCATCGAATTCCGGGAGGGATACGATGTTCGGTCCTTTTTCGAGGGGAGAATTTCCTCCTTCGCGCGGTGGTGGCTCCACGCTGTCCTGCAACACGATCGGTTCCGACGGAAGGGAAAAGCGGGGATACTCCATGTCCAGCGTGCGCGGATCGGTGATCTTTCCCGTCAATGCGGACGCCGCCGCCGTTTCCGGTGAGCAGAGATAGACCTGGTCCTCCTTCGTGCCGGAGCGTCCCGGAAAATTCCGCGGCACGGTACGCAGGCTGATCTTTCCCGTCGCGGGTGCCTGCCCCATGCCGATGCAGCCGTTGCAGCCGGACTGGTGGATGCGGGCCCCGGCCGCGAGCAGCGTCCCGAGATATTTCTCACGGACGAGGTTCTGCAGTATCTGCATGGACGATGGATTGATATCGAGTGAGACATGCGCGGGAACATGTCGTCCGCGCAACATCATCGCAGGCACCGCGAAATCGCGCATGCCCGGATTGGCGGAAGATCCGATCATCGCCTGGTATATTTCCTTCCCCGCCTCCTCGCGTACCGGGACGACATTCCCCGGACTCGAGGGTTTCGCGATCAGGGGTTCCAGCGCGGAGAGATCGATTTCCTCGTGATGCGCGTATTCCGCGCCGTCGTCCGCCGCGAGCGGCTCCCAGTCCGTCCCGCGCTTCTGCGAGCGGAGGAAGTCCCGCGTCCGCTCGTCCGACGGAAATACGCTGGTGGTCGCGCCGAGCTCCGCACCCATATTGGCGATCACGTGCCGGTCCATCGCACCCAGCTGCGCGAGACCGGGACCGTGGTACTCGATGATTCTTCCCACTCCTCCGCCTACCCCGTGCCGGCGCAGCATTTCCAGGATGATGTCCTTCGCGCTCACCCAGTCCGGCAGCTCCCCGCTGAGACGCACACCCCAGATCTCCGGCATGGGCAGCACGTACGGCTCCCCGGCCATTGCCGTCGCCACATCCAGTCCCCCTGCACCGATGGCAAGCATTCCCATCGAACCCGCCGCGCAGGTATGGCTGTCGGATCCCAGGAGCGTCTTTCCCGGTTTCCCGAAGCGCTCCATGTGCACGGGGTGACTGACTCCGTTGCCCGGCCTGCTGAAATGCACACCGAAACGGCGACAGGCACTGCGCAGGAAGAGGTGGTCGTCCGGATTTTTAAAATCGCTCTGAATGAGATTGTGATCCACATACTGCGCGGACAGCTCGGTGCGCACGCGCGGGATTCCCATGCGCTCGAACTCCAGCATGACCAGTGTGCCTGTCGCATCCTGCGTGAGCGTCTGGTCGATGCGCAGTCCGATCTCGGATCCCGGCGTCATCGTTCCTTCTACGAGATGTGCATAGATCAGCTTTTCCGTGGCGGTGTACGGCATGTGCACTCCTTTCTCTGTATGACAGGTCCCTCTAACAAAAGCAACGGTACGGCGCGGCGCATCGTTCCGCAATACGGGACGCGCACTACAGAGGTCCCGTCCTTTCCTTACCATGGCACGGAAACAAATACGCACTTCCTGCGCTTGACTTTGGTCCTTAATTAGGACATTCTGTAGGGCAATTCATCCAACATTATCGCACATCCTTTGAACGGGACTCGCATGCGTCATCCTGACACATGAGGGGTCGCAGCTGGTACGTGCGTTCTCATAGAGCGAGGATTCCCATGAAAGAAACAGAGATGGTCACAATGACCGCGTCGTCGGTCACACTGTCCTCAGACCTCATCGAGGCATTTGCAGCCACCGTCCGTGGCGAAATCCTGACCAGTGCGGATGACAGTTACGACGAGCATCGGAGCATATGGAACGCCATGATCGATCGCAGGCCGGGATTGATCGTACGATGCGCGGGATGCGCGGATGTCATTCGCGCCGTTCATTTTGCCCGGGAACATGGACTACTGACGACTGTGCGGGGTGCGGGACATAATATCGCCGGGAATTCCCTTTCCGACGGGGGAATGCTCATCGATCTATCCCCGATGAAATCGGTGCGCATCGCCCCGCAATCCCTGACGGCGCGCGTGGAACCCGGTGTCACACTCGGGGAGTTCGACCGCGAAGCGCAGCAGTTCGGCCTTGCGACGCCGGTCGGAATCAATTCCACCACGGGCATTGCGGGACTCACGCTCGGAGGCGGCTTCGGCTGGCTGAGCAGAAAATGGGGACTGACGGCGGACAATCTCATCTCCGCCGACGTGGTGACAGCCGAGGGCGAACTGGTCACGGCAAGCGCATCGGAAAACGCCGACCTCTTCTGGGGCCTGTGCGGTGGCGGGGGAAACTTCGGTATCGTCACTTCCTTCGAATTCGCCATGCATCGCTTTGGCCCCGAAGTCCTCTCAGGACTGATCGTTCATCCGCTCAAGGACGCTCCCGCTGTCCTGCGCTATTACCGGGAATTCGCAGCTGCGGCCCCGGATGACCTCTCCGTCTGGGTCGTCATGCGCAAGGCACCACCGCTGCCGTTCCTCCCGCCGGAAGTCCATGGCACCGAGGTGCTCATCCTCGCCGTGCTCTACAGCGGGGCGATACCCGAGGGCGAGCGCATACTCCAGCCCCTTCGTGATTTCGGCTCTCCTCATGCCGACGTCATCGGTCCCCACGACTACTGCGGCTTCCAGTCGGCGTTCGATCCCCTGCTGACACCGGGCATGCGCAATTACTGGAAATCCAATGATTTCACACAGCTCGATGACGGACTGCTCGATGTCGTCGTGGACGCGATTCCGCGCCTGCCCAGCGATCATACGGAAGTGTTTATCGCGCAGATGGGCGGCGCCACGAGCCGGGTGCCGGCCGACGCAACGGCGTATCATCATCGCGACGCCCGGTTCATTCTGAATGTACATGGACGCTGGGAAGATGCGAAGGATGACAACGCCTGTGTCTCCTGGTGCCGCGAACTGTTCGACGCGTCCGCGCCGTTCGCGACCGGTGGCGTGTACGTGAATTTCATGACGGAGGAGGAAGGATACAGGGTACGAGACGCATACGGCGCGGGCTATGATCGCCTCGTGGCGCTGAAGAACAAATATGATCCGCAGAATTTCTTCCGCTCGAATCAGAATATTCAGCCGAACAACGCATAACGGACATGCGCAGGGATCCGCATGGAGTCCGGGTTCCATGCAGATCCTTGCGTTGATTGCGCACGACGGGAATCAGATTCCCACGTTGACGTCCACCTCGCCGTCACGACGACGCGTCGGCTGGTATTTGTTGAAATTCCAGGTCAGCGTCAGGTTCACCACAGGCACTTCCGGCTTGACGACGAAGGTATTCGAAAAATTCCGTCCTTCGGTGGCAACGTGATGATACGCGGTTTCCAGCAGATTCCGCGCCTGCAGGGTGAGGGAAAGCGCGCGGTCGAAGAGATCCTGCCGCGCCGTGACGCTCAGATAGAACAGTGGGTCGGTTTTGCTCTGCGGCCCTATCTGTTCGCTCAGGTACATGCCCATGACCTGCAGCCGTGTCGTCGGCGTGACGGTGAACACCGCGCTGAGACGGCCGGTCCAGGTGAACGCCTGCTCGTCGATATCCCGACCGAACGCCGTACCCTCCACCGCGTTGCTGAAGAGGTTGAGATTCGGATCGAGTCGCAGCCAGCGCCAGGGCCGATAGCTCGCGCTGAACTCCGCGCCCATGTTCGAGGTCTCGGCGAAATTGCCGAAGGTGATGTTCATCTTGCCGTCTTCGGTGACGGACTGCGCCTGCCACACCGTGTTGGTGGAAAGGCGGGCGTAGGTCTGCACGGACACGTACACGCCGGAGAACATCTTCTGGTAATTCAGCTCCATCGAATGCGTGTATTCGGGAAGCAGGCGCGGATTGCCGGCGGTGGAAAGGTAGGTGTCGTTATAGAAAGGGAAGGGGTTGAGGAGATTTTCATTCGGACGGTTGATGCGGCGACTGTAGCTCAGCTGCAGCTGATGCATGCCGAAGCTGCGGGCAAGGCTGAAGCTCGGAAACCAGTCCAGTTTGTCATAGGAGTAGTCCTCGCCCAGCGTTTTCTGCGCGAGCATGCGGTCCATGTACTCCGCACGCAGTCCCAGCTGATACTGAAAATCGAGCAGCTTGTCGGCATACGTGGCGAAGGCAGCATGCACGTAATTCGTCATGTCGAATACGTTGCTCAACTGCGTATCGCCGAGCCAGGACTGCTGCGCCCAGTCATACACGCTGCTCGTCACGTCGTAGGAACGGACCGAGTAGTCGGACTGCAGCCCGGTTTCGACGGTGCTGCTGCTGGAAAGCTTGTTTTTATAGTTCATTTTCACCCGCGCCTCGTGCCGGTGCGCGTCGGAATCCAGCTGCGTCGAATACGGCTGCTCGCCGCGCGTCGTGAAAGTAGGGTCGGAATCGTACTCTCGCGTCACCTGCTCATAGGGCAGCACGA
>JAVVFP010000680.1:0-1704 GCA_032250495.1 Bacteroidota bacterium
GTCGCCGTTCCGCCGCGACAGATAATCGTATCATTGCCGGCGGTGACTGCGGGCTCGTTGAAAATCACGCGGAGGACGAAGGCGTCGGTCAGTCCGGCGAGATCGCCCTGGTACATGTTGCCGGCGGTGCGGAAGCCGCGGCTTTCCGTTCCCCCGACGACGATGGAGTTCCCCCGGACGTCGGTCGCCAGTCCGTAGGCGATGTCGTGCGTCTCCCCGCCGAACATCGTGCCCCAGGTATACGCGCCGGCAGCGCTGAACTGCGAGAGGAAAATATCGTAACCGCCTCCCTTCTCTTTCTGGAATCCCGGGCCGGCGACGGGAAAGTTCCCGCTGCCGGTGTAACCGGCGATCATCACATTGTCGTGCGCATCCACCGACAGTCCCGTGACCTTGTCGATTTCCATGCCACCCAGGTAGGTGGACCAGCGCAGCTGCCCGTTCCCGTCGAGACTGCCGACGAACGCGTCTATCAGTCCACCCAAGGTCTTCTGCCGCGCATTGCCGCGTACGGGGAAATTCCTGCTCGCGGTGTATCCGGCGACGAGTATGTTCCCGTCGCTGTCGAGCGCGATGCGTTCGGCACTGTCCTCCTCCTCACCGCCCACGTAGCTGCTCCAGAGAATCCCGCGCGTTTTTCCGCTGATGCGCAGGACGAATGCGTCGAAACTGCCGCCGCCGTAGGACGTCTGCAGTCCTTCCGCCACCCCGGGGAGATTGGTGCTTTCGGTGCGGCCCGCCAGGAAAATGTCACCGCCCGCGTCGACGGCGATTCCGGAAGCGAAGTCCATGCTCCATCCACCGATATAGCTCGCCCACTGCCGCGTGCCCTGCGGAGAGAACTGTGCGACGAACATGTCGTAGTCCCCCGCGTTGCTGGTCTGCACGGCGTCGGGAGTCACGGGGAAATTCGTGCTGTACGTCCCTCCCGCGACATAGATCGCACCATCTGCAGAAACAGTGATGTCGGCGCATTCGTCGGAGTAGCTTCCGCCGAAGTAGGTGGACCAGCGGCGTTCACCGGCCGCCGTGAGGGCGAGGAGAAACACGTCATAGCGTCCCCCGCTCCGCGGCTGCGTCGCCTGGGGAGAAACCGGGAGATCCGTGCTGGAAGTGGAACCCGCGACGTAGAGACTGCCGTCCTTCGCGCGTGCGATCTGCGGGTTTTCCTCGGGACCGCTGCCACCGTAATAGGTGGACCACAGCAGCTTCCGGGCCCGGCTGAATGCCGTGATGAATAGTTCGAAGTTCCCGCGGGAGGTGGACTGCAGGGCCCCGGGCGTGACCGGGAAGTCCGTTCCCGCCGTGTAGCCGCAGAGTATCATGCCGCCTTCCCCGTCCACCACGATGTCGCGCGCGTAGTCGGACAGGGTACCCCCGAGAAAAGTGCTCCACTGCAGGAAAGGATCGATGACCAGGGGACGCCGACTGTCCCACTCCTGCAACGCGAATCCCAGCATGCCGTCCGCCTGCGTCCAGCGCACCTCGCACGGGAGCTGTTCATCTCCATCGGCCTGCGCATACCCATCGGCCTGCGCATACCCATCGGCCTGCGCATACCCATCGGCCTGCATATTCCTCTCGGCCGCGTTCGGATCGAATTGCCATGCTACCGGAGCTCCGTCACGGATTTCGCCGGCGGGATGACGAACGCGGAGGGTGCCATCGCGCGCGATGACCGGGGACTCCCCGCCGTCGTAACGC
>JAVVFP010000079.1:0-9704 GCA_032250495.1 Bacteroidota bacterium
CTTGTTGCGGGAGCGTATCCTGAGACGATCACATTACTGGTTGGAGCAGACACATGAGCTTCGAATTTACGGACGCGCATATCACCGAGATCGCCCGTGTTCTCGGTGTGGAGGCCAAGCATTACGGCAACCACTACCGGTACGAGATCAAGGGTGCCGAGGTTGAGCGCAGGGTCTCGCTGGAAATCTATCCCTCTATCGCCATGGGCGACCGGGAAGGAACGCTGGTCAGCGTGTTCACTCCCAACAGCAATCTGCAGCTGCAGCATTGCAGCGGCGTCGTCGTGAGCGAACTGATGGGAGAAGTGACGTTCTTTGCTGAATCGGGAGGAAAGATTTCCGGACTGATCGTGGAAAAGGAGGGAGGATGTTCGCTGTACGCCAACGTGGACCGGAGCATGGTATCCGGCGATTTCACCAGGCTCGGACCGGAGGTCATGCTTTCCGGCATCGCCCTCTCACTGACCGAACTCATGCTGGACGAAGATGAAGAAAACGAGGAAAAAGCCCCTCCCGAGGCATGAGATCGCCGTTGCCTTTCGCGCCCCGCTGGGATCCATCGGGGCGCAGCTGTTTCAGGACGCCATCTCCCACGTCCTGCAGGCGCGTCGGATCACCCGTGCGGTGATCTCCTGCGCCGTGGTCACGGACGAAGAAATCCACGGCATCAACCGGCGGTATCTCGGACATGACGAAGCGACGGACATTATCACCTTTCCCCTCGAGGAGAAACCGCTGGAGGCCGAACTGGTGATCAGCGCGGATACCGCACGCCGACAGGCCCGCGAGTACGGGGTGACGGTCCGCGAGGAATGTGTCCGCCTGGCAATACACGGCATTCTCCACCTGGCCGGCTACGATGACACCGATGCGGATGCGCGGCGGCGGATGAAGCGGATGGAGGATACGCTCGTCGTGCAATTCATGAATTCGGACCGCACGAAAGGGTGACTTGACATTCGGGCTGCCAAGGACTACTTTTTCTCCCAGTAACGACGCAGCATCATATACAGCAGATAGAATGCAGGAAAGAATCGTTGAAATAATCGTGTACCTGATACACGAAATGCAGACGGACAAGCGGCTCGGAGAGATCGATCTCCGCGTGCTGTCCGACAAGGGCTATACGCAAAACGAAATCAGCACAGCTTTCAGCTGGCTATTCGATAAAATTCATCTCGGTGACAATATCCTGACACAGGGGAGCAGAAGGCTGCCGCATTCACACAGGGTCTTGCACGAATCCGAGCGCTCGGTCATCGCCCCGGAAGCGCACGGTTACCTGCTCCAGCTGCGCGAACTGCGCTTGCTGGACGATATGGACATCGAACTCGCCATCGACCGCATCATGATGGCAGGCTTCGGGGCCGTGGGTATCGACGAGATGAAATCCGTCATCGCATCGATCATTTTCGATTACGATGACTCGAACCGTATCGGCAGCCGTCTCATGCTCAACAGCAAGGACACCATTCACTGAAAATCTCCGCGTGTGCCGTGCGCAGGCTGGTGAATCCACACGGATTTCACCCCTGCCGCTTGCGCTCCGGCCATAACTCAACAGCGTTCACCTCCAAGCACAGGTATCATGTCCAAATCTCTGATCATCGTCGAGTCGCCTTCGAAGGCCAAAACCATCAACAAGTACCTTGGAAAGAAATTTTCTGTCGAGGCTTCCGTGGGTCATATCAAGAACCTGCCTTCCAAGGATCTCGGCGTGGACGTCGAGAACGGCTTCGAGCCGCGCTACGTTACCATTCGCGGCAAGGCGCAGGTGATCAAGGACCTGCAGAAGCGTGCCGGAAACGCCGACAGCGTGTATATCGCAACGGATCCCGACCGTGAAGGGGAGGCCATCGCATGGCATATCGCCCGCGAACTGGCCAAACAGACGGAGGGAAAACCCGTCTACCGGGTGCTTTTCAACGAGATTACGAAGTCCGGCATCGAGGAAGCGATGAAAACGCCGCGTGGCATCGATGAGCGCCTCGTGCAGTCGCAGCAGGCGCGTCGTGTCATGGATCGCATCGTGGGCTACAAAGTCAGTCCCTTTCTCTGGAAGACGATTTACAAAGGACTCTCCGCGGGCAGGGTGCAGTCGGTGGCCCTCCGGCTGGTGTGCGAGCGTGAAAAGGAAATCGCGGATTTCAATATCGAGGAGTACTGGACGATTACCGGGGAGTTCCGCAAACCGGGAGAGGGTATGTTTCACGCCAAGCTGGTCAGGGATCACGGCAAGGCCCCCGAGATCCCCGACGAAGCGGCCGCAACCGGACTGCTCGAAAAGCTGCGCACACAGTCCTGGCGCATTTCCGATATGCAGTCGAAGGAAATTTCCCGCTCACCGTCCCCGCCCTTCATCACCAGTTCGATGCAGCAGGAAGCCTCCAACCGCCTGCGGTTCAGCGCGAAACGCAGCATGCGCATCGCGCAGCAGCTCTACGAGGGCGTGGAACTCGGGGAAGAAGGCGCTGTCGGCCTGATCACCTACATGCGTACCGATTCCACGCGCACGAGCAACGAGGCCCTTGGCAATGTCCGGGACTTCATCGGCAGCCAGTACGGCAGTGAGTTCGTTCCCGACACGCCGCGGATGTTCAAGGTCAAGAAGAGCGCGCAGGATGCGCATGAAGCCATCCGACCCACTTCGATGGAATTCACACCACAGAAAGTCAAGCGCTACCTGAACGCCGACCAGTATGCCCTGTACGAGCTGATCTGGAAGCGCTTCGTCGCCAGCCAGATGTCCGCCGCAAAAATGCTGCAGCGCACCATACTCGTAGACGGCGGACCCTACCAGTTCAAGGGAGTCGGTTCCACGTACATCTTCCGCGGTTTTCTCCAGGTGTACGATGATTTCGCAGGGGAGAACGGGCAGGAGGTCAACGAGGAGGAATCCATCATCCCGGAAGGCCTCGCCGTCGACGATGCGGTCGACGCCGAACAGATCGACCCGCATCAGCATTTCACGAAACCACCCCCGCGCTTCTCGGAAAGCAGCCTGGTACGTGAGCTGGAGGCCAACGGGGTCGGCAGACCGAGTACATACGCGTTGATCGTAAGCACCATACAGGACCGCGGGTATGTGGAACAGCAGAACCGCCGTTTTCACGCCACGACGCTGGGCATGGACGTGAGCAAAATGCTGACGACGTATTTCGACTCCCTTTTCAATGTCGATTTCACCTCGCGCATGGAGGAGGAACTCGACACCATCGCCTCCGGCGAATCCTCCTATCTGAAGGTGATGAGCGATTTCTACGAGCCTTTCATGAAGCTGCTCGACAGCGTGTCGCCCGAAGAAGCGCGACTGCAGGAAGATACCGACGAGAAATGCGAGAAATGCGGTTCCCCGATGATTATCCGCTGGGGACGAAACGGCAAGTTCATGGCCTGCAGCGGGTATCCGGAATGCAAGAACGCCAAGCCGCTCCCGGGAGAGGCGGAAAAAATGAAAATCGAGGATCCGTGCCCGGATTGCGGTGGAGAACTGGTGCTCAAACAGAGCCGCTACGGGAAGTTCATCGGTTGCCGCAATTACCCGGACTGCCGCTTCACCCGGCCGATCACGCTCGGCTTCGCCTGCCCCAAGTGCAAGGAAGGTGAAGTGGTCTCGCGTATGACAAAAACCAAGCGCACGTTCTATGGATGTACGCGCTACCCGGACTGTGATTTCACGTCCTGGGACCGTCCGGTGCCGAAGGCTTGCCCTTCGTGTAAAAATTCATATCTTTTGCATAAGTACACCCAGAAAAAAGGTGAGTTCCTGAAGTGCCCCGAATGCAAGGAAGAGTTCACCAAGGAACTTGATCCGTTCGATCCTTCGCAGGTCGCAGCGTAACGCGGATCTTTATGATCAAGACAATTCAGCGCTTTCGCGATTATCTGGTCGTGGAGCGGAATGCTTCCGACCATACGGTCATTGCCTACATGCGGGACCTCGCGCAGTTCCATGCCTGGCTGTGCGAACTGGCGGAAACCGCCGAGGTGCAATGTACGGCCATCGACCGCGGGACGATACGCGCCTGGCTCGGCGAACTGACCGAGAGGGGGCTGTCGCGCCGCAGCATCAGCAGAAAAATCACATCCCTTCGAAGCTTTTTTCGTTTTGCAGAACAGCGCGGGCATGTCACCGCCAACCCGACGGCGGACCTGCATTCCATCAGGATTGATCGCACACTGCCCGTGTTCGTCGACGAGGAATCCATCGTGGCACTTTTGCGTTTACCGGATAACGGGACCGTGGAAGGTGCCCGCGACGCAGCGATACTGGAACTGTTCTACAGTACCGGAATGCGTCTGAGCGAGCTCGTCGCGCTCGACAGGGATGACCTCTCTTCCCACACCGGCACGGTCCGCGTGCTGGGGAAACGAAGAAAGGAGCGTATCCTCCCTGTCGGCACACCGGCCCTGCACGCGGTACAGCATGCCCTGACGCTGCGGGATCGCGCCGTCGCCGACGGTACGCGACGGGTCATCGATTCAGAAGCCATGTTTCTCAACAAAAGAGGTAAACGTCTCACCAACAGGAGTGTCTATTCCATAGTCCACGACCATCTTCGGCTGGTTTGCGAGCAGGAACGCTGCTCACCCCACGTGCTGCGCCACAGTTTTGCGACGCATCTGCTCAACCGGGGGGCGGATCTGCAAGCGGTGCGGGAATTGCTCGGGCATGAGAGCCTGTCCACCACGCAGATATACGCGCACGTGACTACCGACCACCTGAAGCGCGAGTATGCCAAGGCGCATCCGCGAGCATGAATCATCTATCTTAGAAGGAGCGTATCATGAACGTCCAATTCACCGCACGCCATTTCAAGGCCCACGAGGGGCTGAAGCATTATGCTCTGCAGCAGGTGTCTACGCTCAAGAAATATTATGATGGAATCGTCCAGGGAAACATCATTCTCCGCTACGAGAAGCCCAAGGATTCGCTCAAGATCGCGGAGATCAACCTCGCCGTGTACGGAACGCAGCTGGTTGCGATAGAAAAGTCGGAGAATTTCTACAAATCCATTGACAACGCAGTCGACAAGCTGGAAAGACAGCTTCTCAAATACAAGGGGAAGAGGCGCGGCCTTTAATTGTGCCTTCATAGCGCGATGTGTATCTTGTGGGCGGTAATCCGCCCACTTTTTTTTTGCCATGCCCGCTGCAAGCGATCCCCTGAAAAACCTCAAGATTCTCGAAAAGAAGAATCTGAGCGTCGGTCTCTTTTTCGAAAAGAACAGGGACCGCATCCAGCTCACATCCGCCAACGGATTCGAGGACAGTGAGCGGGAGATCACCGAGAAAAACCTGCACAGACCGGGTCTCGCCCTCGTCGGGTACGTCGAGCTGTTCACCTTTCACCGTGTACAGATTTTCGGGAATACCGAAATCAAATACATGAATTCCCTCACCGAGGAGGAACGCATCCACTCCTTCGAACGGCTGTTCGAATTCAACATCCCCTGCATCGTCGTTACCAATGGCAATGCGCTCGAACCCAGTCTGCTCGAGATCGCGACGCGTCACGAGGTCCCGGTATTCTACTCGAAATTCCAGACCACGAAGGCGTACTATTACATGAGCGACTTTCTCGACGACCAGTTCGCGCCGCAGACCGTCATACACGGCGCCTTCGTCGACGTGTACGGTGTGGGCGTGCTGTTCATTGGCCGATCAGGCATAGGGAAGAGTGAGATCGCCCTCGACCTGGTCGAGCGGGGACACCGCCTCGTCGCCGACGACGTCGTCGTCGTCACGCAGAAAGCGGAGGGACTGCTCATGGGCTCCGGTACCGATCTCGTCAAGCATTTCATGGAGATTCGCGGCCTGGGATTGATCGACATCCGGTCGATGTTCGGCATACGCGCGATCCGCTTCCAGAAGCGTCTCGAAATCATCGTGCATCTCGAGGAATGGGACGATGCGAATGACTACGAACGCACCGGACTCGATTCCCACGAGGTCACGGTGCTCAATGTCAGCCTGCCGCATGTCCGGCTCCCGATTTTCCCGGGGAAGAATGTCACCGTTATCACCGAAGTCATCGCGCTCAACTACCTGCTCAAACATTACGGCTATGACGCGGCGATCGAGTTTTCGAAGCGGCTGCAGGACAGGCTTGAAAGCCGTGCACGGCGTCCCTCGGACGACAGGGCCATCGACTGGTTCGAGCACGATTTCGAGTGATATGATTTGATTTTTACGGTTCTTTTCACTTTTTTCTTTAGTAGCGTCTCGGATTTCACATAGACTCCCTCAGCCCAGTTTTTCTCTCTTCCATACCAGAATAATCGGAGGTTGTATGTCTCCACGGATCCTGTTCGTTGCCGTACTCTGCTGCGGGTTGTTTGTATCATGCGGAAGTAAATCCGGAGAAAAGGACCCGATGAGTCAGGCTGCAGTCGTAGCACTTTCCGGTGATGCGGACAACTTCAACCCTGTGGTCTCGAATTCCTCGACTTCCAGCGATATCCAGGGGAATATCTACCCGATGATGTTCGACGTCTCGTTCGACATGCGGGAAGGAAAACTGAAGTATGGAAAGGGTCTTGTCAATTCATGGGAGCACGCGAACGACGGAAAGGATGTGATCCTGCATCTGCGTACGGACGTGCGCTGGCAGGACGGGATGCTCGTCACACCCGAGGACATCAAGTTCAGCTTCTCCCTCTACGGCGATCCCGAAGTCGCGAGTCCGCGCCGCAGCTATCTCGAGAGCATGATTTTCACCGACGGAAAATTCGACGTCAACAAGAGCATCGAAATCGTTGATGACAGCACCATGGTGTTTCATTTCGCCAAGCAGTACCCTCTGCAGCTGTTCCACATCAACCTTTCTCCCATCCCCGAGCATGTCTATCGCAACGCCGACCGCAAGACCCTGCGCTCGAATCCCGCGAACGAGCGTCCGGTGGGTGCCGGTCCCTTCAAGCTCGAGGAGTGGGTGCGGCAGCAGCAGATCACACTCAGCCGCAATCCCAAGTGCACCCTCCCGTATCCCGCCAAGCTGGAGAATGTCATATTCCGCGTGATTTCCGAGCCGACGACGAGGCTGACCGAGCTGAAAAAGGGTACGGTCGATGTCATGCGCCCGGTGTATCCCGACGACGTGAAGGACATTCAGGAGAACAATCCGCAGATCAAGCTGCTCACGCTTCCGCCACGCAGTTACGAGTACATCGGATGGATGAATATCGACACGGAGGAGTATCACAACAGCGGCAAGGTCGTAGCGCATCCCCTTTTCGGCGACCGCCGTGTCCGCCAGGCACTGACCTACGCGATCAACCGCAAGGAACTGATGGAACATGAGCTGGGTCCCTACGGTGAACTGGCCGTGACCGATTTCTCACCCATCTTCCGCTGGGCCATCAAGCACGACCTCATCCCGTATCCGTACGATCCGGAGAAAGCCCGGCAGCTGCTGCGCTCCGCCGGCTGGAGCGACAGCAACGGGGACGGGATACTGGACCAGGGCGCGAAGGACTTCGAGTTCACGCTGCATTACAATATCGGGAACAAGCGTCGCGAGTACGTGGCAACCGTGGTGCAGAAAGAACTCAAGAGCATCGGTATCAAGGTCAACCTGCAATCGGTCGAACCGGTGGTGCTGTACCAGAACATCGAGGACAAGCGCTACGACGCCTTCATCGCCGGTTTCTCCGTCGGACTGGCCATCGATCCCGCCGGTCGCTGGGGTGAGATAAGCAATCCCTTCAATACGGTCGCATTCGCCAACCGGCGCATCCAGGAGCTTCTCAAGCTCGGTCTTCATGTCGCCACCGAACGCGATGCCGGTCCATTCTGGAAGGAAGCCCAGGCCATCCTGCACCAGGAGCAGCCCTGTACCTTCCTGTACTGGATAAAGGACATCGTCGGAGTCAACCGGCGCCTGAAGAATACGAATATCAATGTGCTCGGTGTGACCGATCATATGTGGGACTGGACCATCGGCGATCCGAACTCCTACATGACGTACTGAACACTGTTTCACCTGACCTCCGCGTAAAGGCCGCTCTGTGCTCAGGTATATCATTCGACGTGTGATGTCAGCAGTCCCGCTTCTTTTCGGGCTGCTGACATTTACATTTTTCATCATACGCCTCGCGCCCGGGGATCCGGTCTCCCTGTACATACAGGGGGATGTGGATCCGATGTACGCGGAGAACCTGCGGAACGCGCTCGGACTGAACGATCCGCTGCCGCTGCAGTATGTCAAATGGATCAAGGGCATGCTCTCCGGGGAACTCGGTGTCTCCTTCAGCAAGCACGCGGAGGTGACGCATATTCTCGCGCAGACCATTCCCAACACGCTGCTGCTCACTTTTTTCGCTCTCGTCTTCAATTTTATCATCGGTATCGCACTCGGCGTCACCACCGCGCTCAAGCGGGGGAGTGCGACGGATCACGTGGTGAACATCTCCTCGCTCTTCGTGTATTCCATGCCCGAGTTCTGGCTCGGCCTGATGCTCATACTCGGTGTCTCCCTGCATCTCGATCTGCTCCCGGCCTCCGGCATGCATTCCCCGATGGCACGCTTTCTGCCGACATGGGAGTACCTCTGGGACCTGCTCCTGCATATGATCCTGCCCGTATTCGTGCTCGGCGTGGCCTCGGCGGCGGCTACCGGACGCTACATGCGCGGCAGTCTCCTCGAAGTGATCAACCAGGACTATATCCGTACCGCGCGCGGCAAGGGATTGAGCGAAGTGCTCGTCATCGGCAAGCATGCCCTGCGCAACGCGCTGATTCCGATCATCACGCTGCTCGGACTTTCGCTCCCCTTCCTGCTCGGCGGCGCCGTCATCGTGGAGACGGTATTCGCCTGGCCCGGCATGGGGAAACTGACGGTGGACGCCATCTTCGCGCGGGATTATCCGCTGATCATCGCCTGCACGCTGGTATCCGGGGTCATGGTCATCGCAGGGAACCTCCTCGCCGACATACTCTACGCCGTGGTCGATCCGAGGATACGCTATGAATGATCAGGGGACACCGCATCTGCGCGGCTACAGCTCCTGGTTGGAGCGGAACGTGCCCGGGATCGGCTTCATCGCCCTGGGACGCAGGAGCTTCGGTGTGATGCTGCTGGCGTATTTCCTTTTCTTTCCGCTGCTTCTCCTGCTCAATCTGGACACCTTTTTCAACGCCATGGAGTCCATGGTCCTCAGCGCCTTCCTCACGCTGATGGATTTCGATCACAACGCGCTGTACATGCGCGGGGACGTGATCGAACACTGGATCGCGGCCCTCTTCCTCGTCGGTATGCCCGTCCTGCTGTGGAGGCTGAACCGGCGGCGGCTGCGGCGCATCGTGCTCGACGGAAATGAAGACGAGATGAGCCAGTGGACACTCGCGTGGCGTGAGTTCAAGAAAAACCGTCTCGCGGCGTCGGCGATGGTGATCATCATCCTGCTCTACACGGTCACATTTCTCTGCCCTTTTCTCGCACCGTTTCATCCGAACGCCTTCCAGGACGGACTGGTGACGAAATACAGGCCGCCGCTGAGCAGCGTGACCGTGCTGCATCTTCGCAGCGAACGCATCCGATCCATCGGAATCGAATCGCTCCGGTTGGACACCGAGTATCCCTCGGTGGTGCGCGACCTGATCGCCGCGAACAGGGAACTGGCGGACGAGGGGTTCAGCAGGCAGTGGGCCGTCGACGCCTTCCGCGTCGAAGGTGCGGAAGTGATGGCGACGGTCAAGGACAG
>JAVVFP010000681.1:0-1690 GCA_032250495.1 Bacteroidota bacterium
GTCGTCATTTCCGTGCTCGGCGGCCTGATCGGTATCGTCCTCGGACTGCTGGCGGGAAATCTCCTGGCGGTCGCCCTGGAAATAACGCCCGTCGTCGAAGTCGGCTGGATCATCGGCGGTATCATCGCCTGCTGCTGCATCGGCGTCGCCTTCGGCACCTATCCCGCATGGAAAGCTTCCAGCCTCGATCCCATCGACGCGCTTCGCTACGAGTAACCCCCCGGTCCCTCCCGCACGCGAGAGAGAAATTCCTTTGCACCAAAGGCGATTTTCTTTGTATTATGGACAGAAGTTATTCCGTGGTAAGTCCATATGGATAAAAAAGATATCAAAGATAAATCGACAAAGCAGCGCGACCCGGAGCGCGAGGTACGCTTCTGTCTCAATTGCAATGATATGGACGACCTCGCGACCAGCGAGGAAGCGAAGGACCTCGACCAGCTGCACGAGCGTTTCAGGAACTGCAACGAGACCGGCCGTTTCGACGGCGATATCTGCGCGAGAATATTCGTGGCGGAGGACGGCATCGACGATGCCGATCTCTTTGCGGATGATGACGAGGACGAGTAGTTTGCGTCAATGAAAACGCCTGTCACTCTCCTGCTCTGCATTCTTGCAGTCACACCGCCCGTATTTTCCCAGTCCATCCCGCTCGTGGACAGCCGTCTGCTGTTCCCTCCGCTGATCGCGCATCATCTCGAACCCCGCGTCGGAATGTCACGGCTCGTCGAGGAGGAGCGGCTGCGGCTCGACATCGGCAATTCCATCGATGTGCAGCGGTGGGAGGATGGGCTCGACGGGATGACAGTCGCTGCCGGCGTGGACTTCTTCACGTGGACCTCGTTGCGCCAGGAAAAGGACTTTCATTTCCCGGTGGACGCCGTGGATTATCTTTTCGGTCTCTACGCTTCCGTTCGTCGCGATATCACGGACGAATCCTCCGTCTCCGCACGGCTGCGGCTCAGTCATATCAGCGCCCATCTCGTTGATGGCAGTTACCTGAAAGAGGAGCAGCGCTGGCGCGACGGGCAGCTGCCGCGGGTCTACAGCCGGGAATTCATCGACCTTGTCGTTGCCTTCGAGTACCGTGATTGGCTGCGGGCCTACGGCGGCGGGAAGTACGTGTATCACGTCGATCCTCCCGGACTCGGACGCTGGACGCCGCAGGCCGGTTTGGAGGCCGCGTGGTTGCGCGTTCTCGATGCGCCGCTGCACGCGTACCTCGCGGTCGATGCGCGCATGCTCGATGTGAACGGGTGGGACGCGGCGGTGAACGTGCAGGCCGGTGTGAAAGTCGGCGCATGGCGTGGAACGGGCGTGGATCTGTTCGTCGCCTACTATCATGGCATGAGCCAGCATGGAGAATACTACGACATGATGTGGTCCTACTGGGGCCCCGGGATCAACTTCGCGTTCTGATCCTGTCACATCGATCACCACCCGTGGAGGGTAATGAAGGTGACGCCTCTGCTGCGTCCATATCATCACATGGTCTACAGGCTGCATTCCGCGCTGCCACGCCTGCTGCGCGGCGCCATGCATCGCCTGCCCGTGCGTGACGGTGTTGCGCTCACGATAGACGACGGTCCGGCAGGCGGGGACATCGCACCGCTGCTCGATGTTTGTGCAGAGCTGGAACTGCATTGCACCTGCTTTCTGAGCGGGAGCGCTGTTCAGCGTTTTCCGCGCC
>JAVVFP010000080.1:0-9630 GCA_032250495.1 Bacteroidota bacterium
ACCGCGGGGCGGGCGCATCGTATCGCTACCGTGATGATGCCGCGCCAGCGGGCACCGTGCACTACCGTCTGCGGCAGATCGATCTCGACGGCAGCAGCGAGTATTCGCCGGAATTGCGCGTGCGGGCGGCGGACGCCCGTCCCCTGTCCCTTTCCCCGGTTTCCCCGCAGCCCGTGCGCAGCGGCGAGCCGATGCGCGTCGATATCCGCGCCGATGCCGGTGCGCAGCTCCGCCTTGTCCTTCGCGACATGCTGGGACGTCCCCTGCGCGTCCTTCTCGACGAAACACTGCAGGGCAGCACGGTTCGCACACTCGTCATTCCGACCGCGGACCTCGGGGCAGGAACATACTTCCTGCAGCTGCAGGGCGCCGCCGCCGCTGCACTGCGACGCATCACCGTGATACGGTAAACTCCGATCGCGGACTGGCTCAGTTGAAAGGAGGTCCCCTGGGACCTCCTTTTCCATCTGTTTTTCCCTCAGAGCATTGCTTTTCCCTCCCCGACTCCGGATTTTGTGCGGTATGCAACAATTGACGGACACCCGTATCATGCTGAGAGTCGCCTCACGAATCCTTCCGATCATCGCCTGCATCGTGCTCGGTGTCGTCACCGCTCGCGCGCAGACCTCGGCCCATCTGCGCACCGTGGACCTTCCCTCCTACGCGGTCCCTGCCGGCAGCGACGCGCGGCTGTTCGTCTACACCAACCGGGAGAGCGCGTTTTACTACGGGACGCTGAACGGGGAGAACGGGAGTGGATTTCACGGTATCACCCGGGCGCAGCGCAAGCTTTTCGAAAACTACTGGATACTGCTCGGCGATTCCCTGCTGGATCGGCGCGCCGCCGAGGTCCATGTCACGCCGGCGGGCTTCGTGCGACGCTATGCACGGTACAACACCGTCGAACACGTGTCTTTCGCCGATTCCCTGACACTGCTCTCCGTCTCGCTCAAAACGGATTTCCGCGGGGAGCTTCGCGTCTACCCCGGCTGGTCGCTCAGCTGGCAGAGGGCCACCGAAGCCGTGGGCCGCGGCATGTACATGCTGAGGGACAGTGTGCTCACGGCCGCGGCATGCGTGCAGGGGGTCGACGGCAGCTGGGAAGTGGCGCAGCGCCGCGACGTGCAGCAGCTCCCCAATCCCGGCCCCGTGCATGTGCCGGCCTGCTACATCGGTGAGAGCACGGGACGTCTGCACCTGACAATCGAATGCGCGGATGCGGGCAGCACCCTGGAAGCACGGCCGCCGCAGGAACTGTTCCGTATCGTCAAACGGAAAGAACTCGCCATCACCGCCCATCTCGCGTCCCTGAATTTTTCATGCAGCGACAGCAGCACCACGCAGGCCTTCAACTGGATCGCGTCCTCCATGCGCGCGCTCGTCATGAATCAGCACGGGAAAGGCATTTACGCCGGACTCCCGTGGTTCGACAACTACTGGGGCAGGGACAGTTTCATCGCCTTCCCCGGCGCCCTGCTCGTGACCGGGCAGTTCGAAACGGCACGGGAAGTGCTCCGATCATTCCTGCGTCATATGGACCGCGACAGCAGCAGCGCGACCTACGGACGTGTACCGAACCGCGTACAGCCCGGGGAGATCATCTATAACAGCGTCGACGGGACTCCGCGCCTCGTGATACAGGCTGCGGAATATGTCCGCGTCAGCGGCGATACCGTTTTCGCGGGGGAAATCCATAAGGACGTCGTCCGCAGCGTCGAGGGCGCTCTCCGGCACACGGATCGATTCGGTTTCCTGACGCATGCCGATGCCGACACATGGATGGATGCCGTGGGACCGGAGGGACCGTGGTCCCCGCGCGGAAATCGTGCGGCGGACATACAGGCACTCTGGCACGGTCAGCTCGAAGCCGCCGCGTCGATCGCAACCTTGTCCGGCGACACCTTGCGGGCGAAGCGATGGCGCGCCTTCGCACGGCAGCTGGCCCGCGCCTTCCGCGAGGAATTCGTCGATACCACGCGGTCCCGCATGCCTGCACCCGCCGAGCAGCGTATGCCTCTGCGTTCTGCTCCGAGGCATGCCGCGACGCTTCATACCACGCTGACGATCGCGGACCATCTCAACGTCGACGGAAGCGCCGACTACGCACGACGCCCGAATACGCTCTTCGTGCTGACGGAAGGCGCACTCATGCGCGCTGTCGATTCGATGCGCGTGCAGCGTTTCGCGGCGGAACTCCTTTCCGGGCTCGCATATCCCTGGGGCATCGCCTCGCTCTCCCAGGACGACGTGAGTTTTCATCCCTGGCATCAGGCCTCGCGGTTCTACCCGAAGGACGCCGCCTATCACAACGGGACGGTATGGACGTGGCTGAGCGGTCCGGCCGTGGAAATCATGACGCGGTACGGCGCCGCTGATTCCGCATGGGTACTCACCCGCGCGCTGCAGCATTACGCGATGGAGACCGGAGCTATCGGCTGCATCCCGGAGAACACGGACGCCCTGCCCCGCGACGGCGCCTCGCTGCCCCGCTGGTCCGGGACGTTCTCCCAGGCCTGGAGCGCCGCCGAGTACCTGCGCAACATGTACCGCCACTATCTCGGCGCAACGCCCGGAACTGCGGAGGGACAGCCGGTGCTCACCCTCACTCCCGCGCTGCCCGCCGCGCTGGACTTTATCGCAGCCACGGTACGGAGCGGCGACAGTCGCGTGCATGTGCGCTGTGATCGGAGCGCCGAAGGCAATCTGCAGTACACGCTGACGCACCTGAGCGGCAACGACAGTGTTCTGGTCCGCATCGCTCCGGAGCCAGATGGGGCACTCGCTCCCGGACAGAAAAAGACCTTCCTCGCGTCAACGGACACGGCGGGTGCCATATTCCGTGATACGTTTCAATTCGCGGTGCCCCGTTCCCCGGCAGGGATCGCAAGCATCGCCCCGTCCCCGTGGCCACGCATACCCGGCAGCGTCGCGACGGCCAGCCGGGACAGGGCCCGTGAGCTGTGTGCGTCGTCCGATCCAGCGATGGATGATACGGGTCCGGGCGGCACCTTCCTGTATCCCCGCAGCGCGATGTTTCGTCCGGGCAGCTTCGACCTCCGGCATTTCAGCGTCGCGGCGGACGAGGAAAACGTGTTCTTCCACATCCGCATGCGCGCGCTGTCGCAGCCGGGCTGGCACCCGGAATACGGCTTTCAGCTGACCATGCTGGCCATCGCGATCGATCAGTCCCACCGAGCGAGTGAGCAGTCCCGTGCGATCGGACACAATTCCGGTTACCTGCTGCCGGACGATCGCGGCTATGACCGGCTCATACTGGTGGGCGGAGGAGTACAGGTCAGGGATGCGGAGGGAAACATCGTTACGGAATTCCTCCCGGAACATGAGGAGGATGCCTTCGGCGACCTCACTTCGTCCACCATCTCCTTTGCCATTCCGCGTGCATATCTCGGCGGCGCCTTCGATCACTGGCGCTACACGGTGGTCGCAGGTGCGCAGGATGATCACGGCGGGGCCGGCATCGGGGAATTTCGCGCGGTGCGCACGGAGGCCGGGGAATGGGTCGGCGGCGGCGCAGCCGTGGAAGGTGTGAACTGGTATGACGACATGACCTGTCCCTGATCGCACGCACACGGTGTGCAGGAATTGACTCTACCGCCTGGCGTGCTATATTTCAGTATGCATCCAACATATCGGAAGGAGGCACCATGCCACAGATCACACGCATCATCGTACCCATCGATTTTTCCGAGTATTCGAAACGTGCGTTTCGCTACGCGGTGGATTTCGCCCGAACGTTTCGCGCCGAACTCGTGCTCGTGTACGTCGTCGAACCGGTGATTTATCCCGCGGATTTCAGTTTCGGCCAGGTCGCGCTGCCCTCGGTCGAACGCGAATTGCACGAAAAAGGCAAGCAGCAGCTCGATACGCTCATCGAAAAGGAAATCCCGGAAGGGGTGGCGGCGCGCAGCCTCATCCGATCCGGGAAACCGTTCGTGGAAATCATTCAGACCGCCAAGGAGGAGCACGCCGAACTCATCATCATCGCCACGCACGGACACTCAGGCATCGAGCATGTGCTGTTCGGAAGCACGGCGGAGAAAGTGGTGCGCAAGTCCCCCTGTCCGGTACTGTCGATACGCAGTTCCGAACGCGAATTCGTCATGCCCTGATCAGGACTTTTCCGCCTTCTCGCGCTTCGAAACGATACCGTAATAGAGAAGGAACGCCAGTCCCCCGGCAAGAAAGATGATGCCGGTGATCAGCTCTCCTTCGTGATACTGCGCCCAGGCGAACTGCTGCAGGGGAATGACCACGAGCAGGGCAGCACCGATGAACAGCGCGACCAACCCCCACTTCAGGGTGGAATAGCGGTTGGGCTGCGATGTGACACTGCCGAACAGGTACTTGAGATTCTCGTCTATGAGACCGCGCTCGATAATCATCATGCGAATCCTGTGGCGCGAGTCGAAGAATTTCCACAGCACCACCGCGGTTGCGGCGAAGAAGGATATCGGGATAAGGATTTCAGATAACATGGCCGTCTCCGTTGAAGGTGTACGTGTGCTTCTGTCCGTTTTGACTGCATGGCGCTTCCGCGGGTTTCATTTTTTTTCTGAAACCCTGCGGAGGATCACGCAGTCAAAACAGTGAGAAAAGCCAGGACGGCATGAAGCAGTCGGATAAGGACATCGTCGAAAGCATTCTGCGTGGCGAGGAACATGGTTACAGCATACTCCTCCAACGCTACCGTGTGCGCGTCTATTCCCTGGCGTTTCGCATCGTCAGACAGCGCGAGGAGGCGGAGGAAGCAGCACAGGATGCCTTCGTGCGCGCGTTCCGCTCCCTCGACCACTTCGAGCACCGTTCCCGCTTTTCGACGTGGCTGTACCGCATCACCTATAACACGGCCCTTACCTATGCGAAACGCCGCGGCCGGCAGCCGACGGAAGCGGAACAGGATGACGGGGATGTGGCGACGGACGAGATCCCCGCGGACCTGCGCCTGGAACGGAAGGAGTTGCGCGACCTGGCGGAAGCCGTGATCGACAATATGCGTCCCGAGTACGCGACTGTACTCACCCTGTTTTATCTGCAGGAACAGGGATATGAAGAGATCGCTGAGATCACGGGAACACCACTCGGTACCATAAAGAACCGCCTGCACAGAGCCCGCGGACAGCTCCGGCGAGCGGTCCTCAACAAATACTCTTATGTTGTGGAACAGGATTCGCAATGAGCAGTGACATGCAACACCCCGCCCCTGACGTACTAGGGCAATACGCCGACGCCCTGCTCGATGCCCCGGAACACGACCGGGTGCACCGTCATCTCACGACCTGCGCCTCCTGCCGGAATGCGTTGCTCGTAGAAAAGTCGCTCAGCGACGCCGTCCGCACGGCTTCGCAGCGGACTCCATCCTCCCGTTTCGACTCCGCAGTCCTCTCCGCCCTGCGCAGGCCGGCAACGGGTCCATCGCGCCGCATCCCCTACCTCGGCTACGCCGCCGCCGCGCTGCTTATCGTGACAACCTTCGTTGTCGTCATCATCGCCGGCGCCAGCGGGGAAACGCAGTCCCGCAGCGCGCTCACACCGATGTTCGAGAGGATCACCGAAGTCCTTACCCCCGCCATGGAACTCCTGACCAGTCAGAGCGGGCGGCTGACCCCGAAACTCGATGAGCGCGACAGCGATTTTTTCCGCGTCTTTTTCATTGCGACCGCTGCGCTGCTCCTGATCGGTGGCCTCGAGCGCGTATTATTTCCCCTGATGCGGCAGGGGCACAAGACCTGACACTCCGCCCGCTGTGACGCCACGGATGCCATGACGCCTCGCCCGGAACCTTCCCCGCGCGTCCTTCCCCGCGCGTCCTTCCCCGCACTTCTTCCTGCGTTACCGTCATTTTTGGGAATGTACAGCATGATACCTATGTTAGGTACTCGTCACCATCGCAGGCCAAATCGAACCGTATGAGTAAGGAAATTCGTCAGCTCGCAGCAATCATGTTCGCCGACATGGTGGGTTATACTGCCATGATGCAGGACAATGAGCAACATGCGAAAACGCTCCGTGACCGCTACCGCGCTGTACTGGAGGCATCCATACTCGAATTTCACGGTATCGTCCTGCAGCACTACGGCGACGGAACGCTGATGATGTTCGGCAGCGCCGTCGATGCCGTGCGCTCTGCAAGGCGCATACAACAGGGCCTGCAGGAGGATCCGCAGGTCCCGCTGCGCATCGGCATTCACGTCGGTGATATCGCCTATGACGAGGAAGGGATATACGGGGACAGCGTCAACATCGCCTCGCGCATCGAATCACTGTCCACCCCCGGTTCGGTGCTCTTCAGTGAAAAAGTACAGGATGAACTTCGCAACCACCCTGAATTCCCCGTCAGGCCGCTCGGCGCCTTCCGTCTGAAGAACGTGGCGAAGCCCATCGAGCTCTTCGCCCTGGCGGACGAGGGTCTCGCTGTTCCGGAGACGCAGCAGCTGCAGTCGCCGAAAGCCGTATCGGTGCGCAGCGTCGCCGTCCTACCCTTCGTGAACATGAGCACGGATGCCGAGAACGAGTATTTCAGCGACGGCATCACCGAGGAAATCATAAACGCACTGGTCAGAGTGGACGGTCTGCGGGTCACATCCCGCACGTCGTCATTCGCATTCAAGGGACGCAGCGAGGATATACGCAGCATCGGCGAACAGCTTGGCGTCAGTTCGCTGCTCGAAGGCAGCGTGCGGAAAGCAGGGAACCGTATTCGTGTCACTGCGCAGCTGATAAACACCAGTGATGGCTATCACGTGTTTTCCGAGGTGTACGACAGAAATCTTGAAGACATTTTCGAAGTTCAGGACGAATTGTCGCGCCGCATCGCCAACCTGCTGCGTGAGCGCTTTCTCGGTGAGGACACGCCGCTCGTGCGTCGGCCGACAGACAACATGGAAGCGTACAACCTGTATCTTCGCGGCATGCACAGCTGGAACCAGTGGTCTCCGCAGGCGGTGCGAGAGGGCATACGGTTTTTCGAACGCGCGATAGAGCTCGAACCCGAATTCTCACTCGCCTACAGCGGTCTCGCTTCGACGCACATTTATCTCGGCGCGACCGGCCAGCTCAAACCTGCCATCGCGTATCCCAAGGCGCGCGATTACGCAAAACGCGCCATCATGCTCGATGACGGACTCGCAGAATCACACTGCGCCATCGCCGAGGTCCGCCTATTCTACGACTGGAACTGGGACGGCGCCCATGAGGCCTACAGGCGCGCGCTCGAACTCAGTCCGGGCAGCTCCCTGGTGCATCACAGCTACTCACTGTACCATATCGCCATGCGCGACCGGAAGCGCATGCTCGAAGAGCTCGAACTCGCCGCATCGCTCGACCCCCTGTCTCCCTCCATCGTCCATGCTCTCAGTTTTGCGTACATCGTCAACGGACAGATCGCGCAGGCGGAGCAGCAGTACCATACGCTGCTCGAGCGGCATCCGAATTACCGTGCAGCCTGGGAAAGCCTGGGGTGGGCCGCCATGCGCCGCGGGGATACGCAGCAGGCGATCGAGTATTTCCGGAAATTCCAGTCGCTGACTTCGCATCCGACGCACGGCCGTTCGGGACTCGGCTACGCGCTCGCGATTGCGGGACAGCGGGAGGAAGCCGAGCAGTGCCTCGCGCTGCTGCGAGAGCGTGAGAAAATGGACCCCGATGTTTCGCTCGAGATCGATTTCATGATACTGCACGCAGGACTCGGTAATTTCGACGAGGCGTTCGCGCACCTGGAGAACGCGTACGAGCAGCGGCTCGGGAGCCTGCTGTTCGTCCTTGCAAATCCCGGGTGGGGCGCGCTGCACAGGGATCCGCGTTTTGATGCTCTCCTCGAACGCATGGGCCTTCCCCCGATGTCCGATGAAGAAAAAAATCTCATCGTTCCCTATTCACAAGAATAGACCACACCGCACTTAGGCATACGCAGAACGCCTTCCATTCCGCCGCTCAAAAAAACACGATTTCAATTTCCACGCTTCGTTCCCGGCCGGCGTCGTCCATGCAGCTGATGCGATGCTGTCTCGCCGTCGGACGGAAGAACGCGCGTCCTCCCGCATCCACATCCCCGACCGATTTTCCGTCCACATACCAGAACTGCCTGCGCACCCCGGGCGGTGACGCCGCCTGGAGCAGGATTTCCTGTCCGGCCCCTTTCTCGATGTAGTACGCATAATCCGGGGACGGCGAGAGGATGTCCGGTCCATCGCCGGCATGTCGCACGGTGCAGGACGCATTATGCGGCGGCGGCCGATCGATCCCGACGTTATGCTCTTCGAACCAGACCGCGAGCCGGGCATCGTACACCGGGTACCAGACCTGCTGCGCCCCGCTTTCCGGCAGACAGTCCATGCAATAATGCATGCTGCGTTGCGTATCGACGCGAAAGGGCCGCATGAGCTCGCAGCGTCGCCGGGACGAAACTTCGTGAATGCCCCAGTCCTCCGTCACCTCGGCACACTGCGGGGAGGGCAGGAGTCCTGTGCGCGCACATACCGTCCGTCGCTCGAGCGTCGCGGGAAGCGGGATGCCGAAATCCTCACCTGCGCGGTCGATGGCGTTGAACAGATCCACGAGCAGCGGCACGGCCATCACGGCACCGGAAAGTCGCGGCGCGCCCTCCCCGTTGAAATTCCCCATCCAGACGCCTATGGTATAGCGACCGTTCCAGCCGACCGCCCAGGCATCGCGTTTGCCGTAACTGGTGCCGGTCTTGAACGCGATGCGTGGGAGACGGGACGCATCGAGCAGTTCACGTGGGAAATCCGGCCGCTCGTGGTCGACGAGTATGTCGCTGACGAGGAAGGCGGCCGCGGGGGAAAGCATCGCACGGTCGGGTGCCCGCTCCTCACCGCGCAGGTACCGCAGTGGTGAGAGCCGTCCCGCACGGGCGAAGACCGCGCAGGCGCGCGTCAGTTCCTCGAGCGTGGCCCCGCAGCCCCCGAGGATGAGGGATAGTCCGAGCTGCTGCTCCCTCCTCCCGATCTCCGCGAATCCCATCTGTCGCAGCCATGTGATGAAATTTCCGCTCCCCTGGCGGGCGAGTTCGCGCACTGCAGGAATGTTGAGGGACTGCAGCAGTGCGTCGCGGACGGTCACGTCGCCGCGGAACGTCCCGTCATAGTTCTCGGGCGCGTAGCCATGGAAGTCGGCAGGGATGTCGAGCAGGCGCATCATGGGCGTCAGGCTGCCCTCGTCGAAGGCCCGGGCGAAAAGCAACGGCTTGAGTGTCGATCCCGGCGACCGTACCGCGGTCACGCCATTGACCTGTCCCTGCTGCGCGGCATCGAAATAATCCGCCGAACCGACCCACGCCGACACGTCCATGCTGTCGTTGCGCAGCACGAGTACGGCCCCGTTTCCCACGCCTTCGGCCATGACGCGCTGTACGTGATGAAACAGCAGACGTTCCGCAGCGTCCTGCACCTCCGGGTCTATCGTTGACGCGAGCATGTCACCGCGATGGCGCTGACGCAGCAGCAGGGAATAATGCGGAGCCAGCTGCGGAGGGGCGTGGCGCGCCACGGGCAGTTCCTCGCGCAACGCTTCCTCGATCACCGCGGAGGGAAAATGTCCGTCCTCCCGAAAGCGCCGAAGCCATCGACGTGTCGCGTCCCTGAGCGGCGTGGC
>JAVVFP010000081.1:0-3187 GCA_032250495.1 Bacteroidota bacterium
ATTTGACGGATCGAACGGATGAATGTGGAACGCGGATTTGACGGATCGAACGGATGAATGTGGAACGCGGATTTGACGGATCGAACGGATGAATGTGGAACGCGGATTTGACGGATCGAACGGATTTGCACGGATGAGTTTTCGCCCGCCTTCGTCCCGCTGCGCGGGACTTCGGCGGCAGGATGATCTTCACGCCTTTACGTCTTCACGCCTTTGCGTCTTCTACTCGTAGCGCAGGGCTTCGATGGGATCGAGGTTGGAGGCTTTCCATGCCGGGTAGACGCCGAACGCGACACCGATGATGGAGGTGACTGCGAGTCCGAGCAGCGCCCAGCCGATGGGAAGCACGGGGGGAATGTCCATGATCAGGGCGAGGATGTTCCCGCCGCCCAGTCCCATGGCGATGCCGATCAATCCCCCGATCTGGCAGATCACGACGGCCTCGATCAGGAACTGCGTCAGTATGGTGCGCCGCGTGGCGCCGATGGCCTTGCGCACACCGATTTCGCGTGTGCGTTCGGAGACGGAGACGAGCATGATATTCATGATGCCGATGCCCGCGGCCAGCAGGGCGATGGCGGACACGGCACCGGTGCCGGCGCGGATCAGGAAGGTCAGGTTGTTGACCTCGGAGATGAGCGATTCATTGGAAACGATTTCGAAATCGTTCTCTGCTCCCGGCGGGACGCGGCGAACGGCGCGAAGCAGGCCGATGATTTCGTCGGTCATCGCGTCGTAGGATTCCTGGCTCGCGGCCTTGGCCTGTATGTTCACGCGGCGGGCGTCGCCGTAATGATTCGTGAAGGTGCTCAGGGGCATGAGGACGAAGTTGTCGGCGTTGCCGCCGAACATGCCACCCTTTGGTTCTACCACGCCGATGATGCGCATGGGGACGCCGTCGACGCGTACTTCCTTTTCGAGCGGGAATTCGCTGGGAAAGAGCATGTCGACCACCCCCTGGCCGACCACCACCACATTGCGCGCGTACTCGAGTTCCTGTTCGTTGAAGATGCGACCGGACCGTATCTCGCGGTTCTGCGTGTAAACCATCTCCGGTGTCCCACCGATGATCTGCACGTTGGGATTGGTCTTCCGGTTGCGGTACTTCACCAGTCCCCCCCAGTCGTTGGCCTGCACGTTCACATGCTCGGCTCGACGGCTTTTCTCGCGGATATAATATCCCTGCTCGATGGTGATGTCCTTGCGATTGCGGTATTTCTGCCGCGAACCGGGTCCATGCGACATGGCGGGATATTTCTGCACGAGCAGCGTGTTGGAACCGAGTATGTTGAAGCTCGATTCGATGCTGTCCTGCAGCACGCTGATGCCTGTCATCACGCCGATGAAGGAAAACACACCGATCACCACGCCGAGCAGCGTCAGGAAGGCGCGCAGCTTGTTGGCCTTCAGCGCGCTCCACGCCATGGCAATGCTTTCCGTGATGTCTATCGAACGCATGGGTATTCCCGAAAAGTCCTTAATACCACAATATAGCACGCACGCGATCTCTGCCCAAGATACAAGCGCATGCCCCCGCGCGCTTCCCGTTCTCCTCCCGCGCGGGAACGGCGCGACGCGGGACTATCGCACGGGCGGTGCGGCCGGTTTCGAGGAATGGAAGGTGATCCAGAGCAGACCGGAGACGATGAGCGCGAAACCGAAGACTTCACGCAGGCCGAACTGCTCGCCGAGCAGCATGACGGCCAGCGACGTGGCCACGACGGGCTGCAGCGTGGTGTAGGTGGCGACGAGGGTGGAGGACGAGCGCTTGATGGCCCAGGTGTTGAGCAGATAGTTGATGAGCGTGGGGAAAAGCACGACGTAGACGATGCCCAGCCATGCGAGGGTGGGAAGATCCGGCCAGGGAACTGTGGCGAGATCGGGCGCGGCGATGATGAGTATGCCGCCGCCGCCGAAGACGAAGCACCATGCGGTGACGGTGAGGGGGGGAATGCGCAGCAGTACGGGACGCGCGAGCACGAGGAACAGCGAATAGCTCAGGCAGTTGACCAGTATCATCAGGTTGCCGATCACCGTGTCCTCGCCGAAGGAGAAGCGCGTCACTTTCAGCATGATGAGCGCGCCCGCCACCGCGAGTCCGATACCCAGGCTGCGCCGCCAGGTGATGCGCTCGATGCCCATGGCCATGGCCACCCCGACGGTGAACACCGGAATGGAGGGCATCAGTATGCTTGCGTTGGTCGCCGTCGTGTAATCGAGTCCGGTAATGAACAGCAGCTGGTTGGTGAAGACGCCGAAAAAACCCAGCATGGCGAGGACGAGGAAGTCCTTCCCCTTCGGCCGCACCTTGTCGAAACGCAGCGCCAGCAGCATGATCACCGGTCCGGCGAACAGCACGCGCATGCCCGCAACGGCCAGCGGCTGCACATGTCCCAGCACGTACTTCCCGAATACGCTGAAACCACCGAAACTCACCTGCACGAACAGGAGCGCGAGATGTACGCGGAGGTCAATATTTCGCGGGAATGGCATGGGGTAATGTACGATAAATTGCAGATTGCAGATTGCAGATTGCAGATGTCAGATGGAAAGAAGGATCCATCTTCGCCCGTCCATCGTCCCCACGCTGGAGCGTGGGGACGATGATTAAAGGAAAGATTGCATCGGGGACATGTTTCCATCCTTCCTTTTTTCCTTCATTCGCATACGTCGCTGAATTGCCCTGCTTTAGACAACCCAATTTCGTAATTTTACATGATATGAACAGCCCGGACAGCCACCCGTGCACGAACTCTCCATAGCAGAACAGATAGTCGAGATCGCTCGCGATCACACGGCGCGTGAAGGCATTGCGTCCGTGCGGGAAATCGAGCTGGAAATCGGCACGCTCTCGGGCATAGAAATCGACGCGCTGACCTTCGCGCTCGAGGTGGTGACGAAAAATACCGTGCTCGACGGCACAAAAGTCACCATCATCGACGTCCCTGCCAGAGCGCGCTGCGAGGCCTGCGGCGAGGAGTTTCTTCTCGAGGACTATTTCTCCCCCTGTCCCTCCTGCGGCGCCTTCCAGTCGGAAACACTGCAGGGACAGGAGCTGCGCGTCAAATCCCTTATCGTCGACGAATGAATACGAGGACACATCATGTGTGACACCTGTGGCTGCACGCAGCCCGATGACGCCGTCACCATCCGCAAAGCGGGTGAAGAACATCACCACCACGATCAC
>JAVVFP010000081.1:3287-9625 GCA_032250495.1 Bacteroidota bacterium
GATCACACGCACGATCACGATCACACGCACGATCACGATCACACGCACGATCACGATCACACGCACGATCACGGTCACACGCACAATCACGGTCACACGCACAATCACGGTCACACGCACGATCACGGTCACACGCACGATCACGGTCATGAGGGACGCAGCATCGTGGTGGAGACCGACATTCTGCGGAAGAACAACCTGCTGGCCGAGCGGAATCGCGGCTTTTTCCTGGCCAGGAACATACTCGCACTGAACCTGGTCAGCAGTCCGGGATCCGGCAAGACCTCGCTGCTCGAGCGCACGATACGCGAACTCGGCGGAGAGCTGTCCGTCGCCGTCATCGAGGGCGATCAGCAGACCATGAACGACGCCAACCGCATTCGCGAAGCCGGCGCGCCCGTAGTGCAGGTCAACACCGGCAACGGCTGTCACCTCGACAGCGACATGGTGCTGCGCGCGGTGCGCGAACTGCAGCCGGAAGAGAACAGCGTGCTGATGATAGAGAACGTGGGCAACCTGGTCTGTCCCTCGCTCTTCGACCTCGGCGAGGCCCGTCGCGTGGTCATCATGAGCGTGACCGAGGGAGAGGATAAGCCGCTCAAGTACCCGAACATGTTCCGCAGCTCGCAGCTCTGCGTGATCAACAAGATAGACCTGCTGCCGCATCTCGATTATGACCTGGAGCAGGCGAAGCAGTACGCCATGCAGGTCAACCATCACCTGCAGTTCATTGAACTTTCTGTAAAGAGCGGCGAGGGCATGGATGCCTGGCTCGCCTGGCTCAAGGATGAGGTCGCGGCCACGCAGACGTAGCGCCGCGCAGCCCTGGCGTCGCGGAGCCCTGGCGTCGCGCAGACGTAGCGCCGCCACCGCACAACAGGCGGGCGGGGAGATATGCGAACAGATTATTGAGGAGTATCGATTATGGCTGTCAGGGTTATGCGCGTTGCCGCGGCGGTGGCGCTCTGCGCGCTGTTCGCGTTCCCGCTGCATGCGCAGCACATCACCATCGTGGAAAAGACCACGCTCGCACCCGTCGACCATGTCACCGTGGTCAATCCCCGCAGCGGCTATTCGACGCTGAGCGATACTCGAGGACGCGCGGACATCGAACGCACACAGCCCGGCGATACGCTGTACATTCAGCATCTCGCCTATTACCCGGTGCGGAAAA
Organism: Bacteroidota bacterium; assembly: GCA_032250495.1. Lineage (GTDB taxonomy): Bacteria > Bacteroidota > Ignavibacteria > SZUA-365 > SZUA-365 > BM516. The sequence goes on from JAVVFP010000081.1 coordinate 4,462, forward strand.
CGCTTGCCGAGATTCGTGGCGACGGGGGACGTGTGGTGCTGAGAGAGCGCCTGCTGAACCTCGAGGAAGTCGTCGTCTCCGCGAACAAATGGGAGCAGAACCGGCGGGACATCCCGCATGAGATCGCGACCATTTCCCCGCGCGAAATCGCCTTCCGCAATCCGCAGACGGCGGCGGACATGCTGGCGGGAATGAACGGGGTCTTCGTGCAGAAAAGCCAGATGGGAGGCGGCTCTCCCGTCCTTCGCGGCTTCGAGGCCAACAAGGTGCTCATCGTGGTCGACGGTGTGCGCCTCAACAACGCAATCTACCGCAGCGGCCACCTGCAGAACGTCATCATGCTCGATCCCGGCATCCTCGAGAACGCCGAGGTAGTGTTCGGTCCGGGCTCGGTGATTTACGGCAGCGACGCCCTCGGCGGCGTGATGGACTTCCACACGCGGCGTCCCCGCCTGAGTTTCGACGGCGGCACCGACATCAGCGGACACAGCTGGGTGCGCTACGCCACGGCCAACCTGGAGAAAAGCGGGCATGTGGACGTCAACCTCGGCTTCGAGCGCATCGGCTTTCTCACCTCGCTCACGTTCTCGGACTACAGCGACCTGCGGGCGGGGAATATCCATAATCCTTTTTACCCGGACTGGGGCAAGCGCTTCGAGTACGTCGACCGTATCGATGGGGAGGACGTCGTCGTGAAGAACGACAATCCCAATGTGCAGAAGGGCACGGCCTACAGCCAGTACAACCTCCTGCAGAAAATCCGCTATACCCCGGACGCCCTGACCAACTTCGAATACAGCTTCCACTACAGCAGCGGCTCCGACATTCCCCGCTACGACCGCCTCGCCGAATACCGGGACGGACAGCTGCGTTATGCGGAATGGAAGTACGGTCCGCAGACCTGGATGATGCATGCGCTGGCGGCGGACCTGAGCACGCCCACCGCGCTGTACGATCACCTGCGCGTCACCGCGGCATTCCAGCAGGTGGACGAAGACCGCATCGACCGGCGTTTCGGCAGCGCTGACGAGCGGCATCGGGAGGAGGACCTGGCCGTGCTGAGCCTGAACGCCGACGCCACCATGCAGCTCGACGCCGACGACGTTCATCGCCTCTTCTACGGCGCCGAGGCCGTGCACAACGACGTGCAGTCCACGGGCTATATCCTCGACATCAACTCCGGTGCGCGCACGCCGACGTCCACACGCTACCCCGATGGCGGCAGCACGATGACGACGCTCGCTGCCTACCTGACCTGGCGCTGGCATATCGCCCCGCAGTGGAGTCTCAACAGCGGCCTGCGCTATTCGCATATCCTGCTCGAGGCATCCTTCGAGGACAAGACGTTCTACGATTTCCCCTTCGACGCGCTGGAAATCAATACCGGTGCGCTCAACGGCGGCGTCGGACTGGTGTTTCGCCCCGAACCCGATTTCGCACTCAATGTGAACCTGTCCTCCGGCTTCCGCGCGCCGAACGTGGACGACGCGGGCAAGGTGTTCGACTCCTCCCCGGGCAGCGTCATGGTACCGAACCCGGATCTCGCGCCGGAATACGCCTACAACATGGAAGTGGGCGTGGAGAAAACCTTCGCCTCCAGCGTGCACGTCAACCTCGTGGGCTGGTACACGCAGCTGACCGACGCCATCGTGCGGCGGGACTTCCGTTTCAACGGACAGGATTCCATCATGTACGACGGCACGCTCAGCCAGGTGCAGGCCAATGTCAACGCCGGCGAGGCGCGCGTCTACGGCGCAAGCGCGTCATTTCTCGCGGACGTCAACAGCATGTTCTCCATCGCGTCTTCGGTGACATGGACACACGGACGCGACGTGAGCGAGGACGTTCCGCTCGGCCACATCCCGCCGGTATTCGGGCAGACGCGCCTCATCTACCGCCGCGACCGCTTCCGGGGGGAGTTCGCCCTGCGCTACAACGGCTGGAAGCATATCGAAGAATACTCCCCGACGGGTGAGGACAACGAAACCGAGGCCACCATACACGGCACGCCGGCCTGGCTGACCCTCGACCTGCGCGCATCCTATCAGCTCTCCGAGCTGCTGCAGCTCAACGTCGGCGTCGAAAACCTGCTCGACGAGCACTACCGCCCCTTCTCCTCCGGCGTCAGCGCCGCGGGACGCAACCTCGTGCTTGCGTTGCGCGCGATGTTTTGATATTCTGTCCTTTCGTCAATCACACGTGAAAGGACAATCGCATGCAGCTCGGCAATTTTTCCGTCAGCCTGGCGGTGAAAGACATACAGGCGTCGAAAGCGTTTTACCAGAAACTCGGTTTCACCGTGTTCGGCGGGGACGAAGCACAGAACTGGCTGATTCTGAAAAACGGGGAGGTGATCATCGGCCTCTTCCAGGGCATGTTCGAGAAGAACACGCTTACTTTCAACCCGGGGTGGGACAGCAGCGCGCAGACGCTCGGCAATTACACCGACATCCGTGACCTGCAGAAGCAGATGAAAGCCGAGGGACTCGAGCTCGCGGTCGAGGCCGATGAAAACAGCAGCGGTCCGGCGAGCGTGATGCTCTTCGACCCGGACGGCAATCCCATCCTCATCGACCAGCACGTATAGCACGAAAGTGAAATCATGAAGCATGTCCAGGACGCGGTGCTCGCGAGCAATCTCACGCGGCGCATCGACTTTGCACTGTTCATGGTCAAAGCACTCACCGACGACACGCTCATCCGCGAAGCGCCAGCCATCGTCGGCAGGCAGACGCCCTCGGCGCAGGCGGCACTGCAGGAAGGTTATTCGCCGGTGTAAACCGCGCGACCGCCCCACTCTGTGTGTCGGCGCGGTATCCTGTTTTACTTAGATGAGCTACTGTACCAGAACCTTCTTTCGAAAGGTTGTCTGCGCATTGCGAACATTGATGATATAGATGCCCGGTGGCACGGATGACAGATCGAGCTGACCGTGGATTCCCGCACCGTTTCCAACAAAGGTTGATTCGACAAGTGCACGTCCGAGCACATCGTAAAGTGTGACAACGGCTTCGTCAGTATCCTCGATCGTGAATTGCAAGCGGTCCGTGGCCGGTTGAGGAAAAAGGTGCATCGTGGGTGATGGTGGTTGTAGGTCTGTGTCAGGAGAAACCGACAGGGGAGCATCGAGAATCAGTCCGATCATTGTCTCAGTCTTCCAATAGTGCTCTGTGCGATGGCCGGTGGATCTCACCGGCAGGGGATGTTTAGAGCCCGCGCTGACCCTGCCATAGAAGTACCGATGTCCGCTCTCGGTCAGCAACATTTGTCCTTGTGAGACGCGTCCCACATCAACCACCGGTATTGCCCGCGTCGGCCGCTGCAACTCGTAATTGTACGTGAGCATTATTCCACGGGAGGACGCTTCATCGGGCTTGGGAGGCAGCAGCGGGAATGCTTCCGAGTACGAGGTGAGAAGAATCGAGACCTCACTGCTTGCAACCTCCGCCACCAGAGACAGGGCAAAGTCGTAGTTCACTCCACCCATGAATGTAAGTTCCTCGAAACGCATGCTGTCAAGAGAGAAGATTCCAAGAAAGACGTCGCCGACCAAATACGTACTGTCGTCAGCGAGTGCGGGTTGCCAGGCATTCGCTGTGACGGGAAAATCCGGGGAACTCGTCATTCCGACGAGAGCGATGCGATCATTGCCTATCGAAACGATGTCATGAATGTAGTCACGCTTTCGCCCCGCCAGATACGTTGAGTACATGAGACGGAGGCTGTCCTTGGAGAGCACGACGAAATAGGCATCACCCCAGCCGCCGCTCGCGTGTTTCTGCCAGGCATTGTCGGTGACGGGCATATCAGTGGAATTGACATCACCGGAGAAGACGAGGAAGTTTTCCGTCTCCGCGATCCCTTCGTGGGCGTCTTCGCTGTCATCCGCGCCGCCATGGTAGCTGCAGAACTGTAACTGGAACGTCGAATCGTATATCGCGATGAACGCATCCAACTCCTCACTGGCTCCACGTTTCGAGGACTGAAAGGCCCCTGGTGTGACGGGGAGATCAGTCGAGGCGGTAGCACCCGTGATCATTATTGAATTATCATTCAATAGCAACAGCTTGTCGATCCTGTCGTCCGTTGATCCGACAAAGTAGCCAGCGTGAAGAAGCTCAAAGGTTTCCAGGGAGAGCACTCCAAGCCAGAAATTGTTCTCCCCGGGCCGAACAGCAGCCCAGGCCGTTCCTGTGGTCGGAAGATCATCAGAACCAGTGCTGAGCGCAATCAACATTCGATCATCGTCGAGCTTTACCGCTTCTGACACCAGTTCATTCTCACTCCCCCCGATGTAGCTGCAATACAGCAGTTCACTGCAATCCGCGTTGAACACCGCGATGAAACCTTCCATCCAGTCGGTGAACTCACGCTTCATCGCATTGGCCGTCACGGGGAGGTCCGCTTCTTCCGTTCCTCCGACGATGATGACATGATCCCGCTTCTCATCATACAGCATGGATTGCACGCGTGTGATGTCATCTCCCTTGCCACCGAAGAGAGTCAGGATTTCCCAGTAGCGGTCCTCCTGCGCAATCGCGACTCTCGTGCACAAGGCGAAAAGGAGCGGCAGCAGTAGTGCTGCCGCTCTTATGCTGTGGAGCCTCATTTTGTCACCAGAACCTTTCTGCTGCCCCGAACGCGGCGTGCATGAACTCATGCCAGATTACCCGTGGGTAAGTGAATGTTGTGATCGCCGGATCCTGACTGTTGATTGGAAAATGTGAACCCATCGAGACGAGCATGCGCTCGATTCGTTCCGGAATTTCACTGGGAGTTCGTTTCTTTCATAGTAAATGAAGAAGACGATAAAGTCAAAATTTTTCTTCGGCCATTGCCAGGGCATGTTCGAGGAGAACGCCCATTAGCGGGTGTGTCCCCGAGTAGCACTCAGTCCGCCGCGTAAACCGCGCGACCGCCCACCCAGCTGTGGCGTACGGTGTTTTCCTGCGAACGGTAGACGAGGACGGAAGCGATTTCGACGGGGGAGAGATCTGCGAGGGACTTGCCGCGGCAGAACTGATGCTCCACGCGCACGCTGATCATATCCGCACGCTTGCCGGCGTCGAGACTGCCAATGTCGCCCGCGCGTCCGAGCGCGGTGGCTCCGCCGAGTGTGGCGTGGTAGAGGGGAAGGAAGGGATGCAAGCTGCGTCCCTGCACG
>JAVVFP010000082.1:0-9610 GCA_032250495.1 Bacteroidota bacterium
CCCGAGCGTCCCATGTACGATGCGGCCAGGGAATTCAACGCCTTTTTGCGGGATAAGGGGAAAGACACGCTGGAGGTACGGCTGTTTGCGCCGGCGGATTCCGCGCAGTCAGGGATTTTCTTCGGCGTGTGCTCGGAAGACCTCAACCGCATGCTGGCACTGCTCGGGGACCAGGAACTGCGCGTCACGCCCGCGTATCCCGGACCGGAGGGCTATGCCATCGACGTGCTCACCTGGCGCATGGTGGTCAACGCGTCGGACGAGCGGGGACTGCGCTACGCGCTGCACACGCTGCGGCAGCTGCTGTTCACGCATGCGGGGTGGTGGGGACTCGAGGGCTGCCGCATCATCGACGCGCCGGAGTTTCCCGTGCGCTGGTTCTATTATCCCACCAACGTCCTCGTCGGCGACAACGTCACGGCGGCCAAGGCGCTGTGGGACGACGCGCTTACTCATCGCCTCAACGGCGTGCACCTGGTGGACTCGAAGTTCACGCGTCCCACCACCCTGCCCCGTCGCTACCTCGACTCCCTCGCCGCGCTGCGTGACTACGCGGCCGACCGCCTGCTGGATATCATTCCCGGCGTCATGCCCATCGGCTATTCCAACAGCCTGCTCTTCCACAATCCCAACCTGGCCTCCGGCCTGCCCGTGCGGCAGCAGAAATTCGTCTTCCGCGGGGACAGTGCCGTGCTCGTGCCTCGCCGGGACGTGACGCTGCCCAACGGCGGTTTCGAACAGCACAGCGGCGACGTCTTCCCCGGCTTCACTTTCATCGACCAGCCGGGGAAAATCAGCTTCGCCGACACGCAGGTCAAGCATTCCGGCGCGGCGTCTGTGCGTATGGAGAATTTCTCGCAGCATTCGCCGGAGCACGGACACGGCCGCGTCTCGCAGTGGACGCCGGTGACGCCGTTTACGCAGTACCGCGTCAGCGCCTGGGTGAAAACCGAAAACCTGCAGCCGGCCGGGGCGATCAATCTCGCTGTCCTGAGCAATGCGGGCTATGCGCTGGCATACAACGACTTCGCCGTGCCGTCGACCACGGACTGGATGCGCATCGACTTCACCATCAACACGTTGGAAGCGGACACCGTCGGACTGTACTTCGGCACCTGGGGCGCACGCTCCGGGCGCATGTGGTGGGACGACCTCGCGTTCGAGGAGTGCGCCTTCGTCAACCTCATCCGCCGCGACGGCGCGCCGCTCACCGTCGCCCATCCCGTACTCGCCATGGTGTATGCCGAGGGTGTGGATTTCGACACGCTGCGCGACCCGCAGATGGGCAACGTCCGCTGGCCGGGGAATTACGACAAGTATCACGCACCTCCCGTCCTGCGCCGCAGCGCGGGCGGTGCTCTGAAGGAGGGCGACACCGTGCTGGTGTCGTGGTATCATGCCGTGGTGATCAACGAGGGACAGGTGATGACCACCATGTCGCACCCGGAGGTGTATGACATCCTCGACCGCGAATTCCGCGTGCTGGATTCCGTCCTGCAGGCCGATCGCTACTTCATGCAGCACGACGAAATCCGCACCATGAACTGGGACGCGGGCGACCAGGCGCGCGGACTCTCCCCCGCGGAAATCCTCGCCGACAATGTCCGGCGCTGCGAGGCCATCATTCAGAAGCATCACCCGGGGGCGGACGTCTGGGTGTGGACGGACATGTTCGACGAATTCCACAACGCGGTGCAGGGACCGTATTACCTCGTGCGCGGCGACCTGCGCGGCAGCGCGGACGCCATTCCCCCGTCGCTGGGCATGGTGAACTGGAACGGCCGCGAGGGCATCGTGCAGAACTCACTGGACTTTTTCGCCGACCGCGGCTTCCGGCAGATCTCCGCCCCGTATTACGACAACGACGAGCAGCAGATCCGTCGCTGGAAGGAATGGACGCGCGACGTGCCGGCTTTCCACGGCATGATGTATACCACCTGGCAGCGGAAATACGATCACCTCGAGGCCTTCGGCGACTACGCCTGGAATCACGCGCCCTACGTTTACCACACGCCCGCCTGGGGCATCAGGTCCGGGGAGCAGGTGCTCATGCGCACGCAGGTGGAAGGCGACCGCTGGGATGCGGACTGGGAACTCACCGGCTGCCAGGTGCACAAGCGCCATCACCCCGGTGACCCGTTCACCGTCGTGCCCGTGGCGGCCGTGCCCGGACAGCTCACCGATCACTGGGTCGACGTCCCGGAAGGCGCCACGTGGATGCAGTGGTACGTGACGGCCACCGACAACCGCGGCTGGACCACGCGCATTCCCTTCGCCGACACGCTGTATTACGAAGTCGGCGACATCACTACCGCGCTCGGCGCCACGCCCGACGCGCCCGCGCTGCACTGCGCCGTCTACCCGCAGCCCGCGCCGTCCGGGGCGGAAGTGACGCTGCAGTGGCATGTGTCCGGCGGCGGGGACGCGCACTTCGTGCTCACGGACCTGCTCGGACGCACCGTGCTCACGCGCCGCCTCGACGCAGGTGGCGGACTCCGCAGCACGCAGCTCGTGCTGCCGCATCTTTCCCGCGGTGTGTATGTCGGCACGCTGCGCAGCCGGCAGGGCGCACGCACACTGCGGCTGGCCGTGCAATAAAAAAACGCCGGGGACGCGTTGCGCATCCCCGGCATTTCGTTCTCATGCCCTTGGCTCGGCACCTCACTTCATGAGAACCATTCTTCGCGTCAGCTGACCGTGCTCGCTTTTCAGCCGGTAGATGTACACGCCGCTCTGCAGGGCGGAGGCGTCGTATTCCAGCGTGTAATCGCCCGGGTCCTGGTACTCTTCCACCAGCATGGCAACGCGCTCTCCCAGGAGATTGTACACCGCCAGCTCCACCGTGCCCCCGCGCTCGAGCGCGTAGCGGATGGTGGTGGACGGGTTGAAGGGATTGGGATAGTTCTGGTAGAGGCGCATGATCATCGGCAGCATGGCGGATCGCACCGCGGTACCTGTCGCACGATCACAGAACAGGCATGCCGCTCCCGAGGACGCTTCATAACCGGCGGAGACCGTGGTGTGCAGCACCGCCGCCTGTCCGATGATGCTGTGCGCGTCCAGGGAGCCGGAAGAATTACCGGTCACCCGGCCTCCGTTGTCGAACACGTCGAAGGCCAGGCGGTAGCTGCTGCTCGACTGTGCGGGGAGCGCTGCCGCGGTGATCAGCAGCAGTGCGGCGCAGAGTGGGATGAAGCGGCGCATCATCGCACCTCCCGGGGCACGAGCGGAACTTCCGCGTCGTAGGACTCGAGGCGCTCATCCTCGTAATGCCGGCGCTTGGCGTTGACTTCCCAGTCGAAGGTGGCGTTCGAGCTGCCCTGCATCAGCTCGCGCACGATGAAGTAGTCCGCGCCCTTCTCTGCCACGTACAGTCCGTTGCAGTCGGCTGTCGGCGTGATGCGCACATGCATCGGATGCTCCTCGTCGATGCGCGCGGTCTCGAGGAAGACCGGATCCAGCTCGATGCGCACTTCGCCGTTTTCCAGCCGGCCAAAACCGCGGTCATTGAACCATAGCTCGGTGGCCTCCTCCGCGTACATCTTCCGAACGCCGTAAGACGCGGTGTTCACGATGGCGTTCTTGGTCCCGGTGAAGAGCGAGTTTCCGTTCGGATCGATATGCGCCACCCAGGGATTGCTCGGACTGTTCGGGTTCTTGATCGTAAAACCCTCGAGGGGATCGATCTTGAGGATATTGCCGTTTTCCAGCGGTACGAAAAATCCGCCGTAATAGTACTCGGGATAAAAATGCTCGGAGGTGCCGTCGCGGTTGAAATTGATCATCGGGAAACCGAGAGAGTCCAAAACGTGAAGACTGCGGAAGTACCCTTCTCCATCAGGTTCGATGGCTGCGACAGGCTGTCCGGTCACGGGATCGTTGATGGAAATGCTCGGCGCGATCACACCGCTGCCGTCGATCGTCGTGGTATCCATGCGTGTCGGATCGTAGATGCTGGGAGTGATGTAATGCTCGCGGACGTAATGATAGGATCCGGAGCTGTCGAAGCGGACGATGGGGTTTCCCGTTTCCGGGTTAAGGACGTCGAGCACCGGCGTGCGTATGCCGCTTCCCGTCACCACGGTGGTGTCCGACTTCGCCGGGTCCTGCGGATTGATGCTGATGTAGCGCTCCGGCAGGCGGTGCACCGAACCGGTGGAATCGAATTCCACGATGCGGTTCTGATCGAAGAGTCCGGTAATACCGGGATCGATGATGTGCAGGCTGCGTGCGTAGATCTCACCGGTGGAGTCGATGCGCAGGGCGCTGCGCGCGCTGTCGGGTCCGCCCACGGTGATGCCCCGGCGGAAATGCTCGTTGCCCTCGTGATAGGAATCACCGGTGACGACCAGGCGCTTGACCACCATCGTATCGCTGCCTCCCGGTCCCGGCGGTCCCGGCGGCCCCATGGGACCGATCGGACCGATGGGTCCCGGAGGTCCCTGGCAGTCCGCGACGTCAACGACGCCATCCCCGTTGATATCTTCGGCTGGAATGTTGCCGACGCCATCACCGTTCAGATCCCAGCAGTTGATGCCGTTCGCACCCGGAACACCGGGCACTCCCGCAGGTCCCGCGGGTCCTGCCGGTCCCTGTGGTCCCGCGGGACCCACCGGGCCCTGTGGTCCCGGCGGCCCCGGTGGCAGCGGCTGCTTGAGCGAATCCGCGTACAGTGCCACCATGGCCACGGGGGAGGGAAATATGGGAATCACGGGCGTGAGCGTCTCACCGTCCACGGTGAGACGCAGTGCGACGCGCTTCTGGAATATCAGCGGGGGCAGGGGATTGCCCGTCGTATCGACCGTGCCGATGGCGTGTTCGAATATGCCGTCCTCGATCTGCAGTCCGAGAACGGTTTCACTGAACAGCACGGCCATCGGGGATGTATCGGTGTCAAGGATTTCGAAAGTGACGTCGCGATTTCCGTTGATCTTGGTTCCGCTCGCGTCGGTCAGGCAGCCCTGGTAATGAAAGGCGCGCTGCACCGGCGGCGAAGGTTGCTGGGCCTCGAGCGGATATATGCATGCGGCGGTCATCAGTACGATGACCGTCACGGAAAAAAGGTGACGAGCGTTCATGAGTACTCCTCCATGCGTGAAACAGGATCATTCCCGCCGCACGTTGCGGCGATCCGGATTGAAAGTGATGTTTCATTCATGCGACATGGATAGTGACGCTGCCGTCGTTCGACAGGCGTTGCGAAACGGGCAACGTCGACGCGCGGACCATGATGGCTGTCCGGCGTACGGGGAGGTGCTGGTATTATTTTCTGTTCGACGCGAAAGTATAGTGATCGACAGTCCCAATGTCAAATCAGGAGCGGCGAAGTCCCCATTCTGTCCCCGCAACTCAAAAAAAACCCGTCACCCCGGCCTGCGGGATGACGGGTGCGAGGGAGGGCCCTCCCCTCACGGGCTCGCGTAAATGCTTTGACTAGCGAAGGACGGTGATGCGCAGCGAGCGTGCGACGTCATGGGACGTGAGACGGACGAAGTACACACCAGGCGTCACCTGTGCGCCAAAGGCGTCACGACCGTCCCACTGCACGCTGTGCCTGCCCGCGGCGCGGTCGCCGTCGGTGAGCACGCGCACGACGCGGCCCAGCACGTCGGTGATGACGATGTGCACGGGGGCGGACTGCGTGAGCGTGAAGGGAATCGTCGTCGCGCGGTGCGCGGCGAGCGAGAAGGGACTCGGGTAATTCCGCTGCAGCGCGACATGCTGCGGAAGGACGCGGACATTCTCCGCCACGGTCACCGGGGGATCGATGGGATTGGTCTCAAGCACGAGGAAGGCCGTATACGGTGTGAGTATCTGATGCTTGATGCTCAGGTCGACGATGGCCTTTTTCACTTCCTCGTTGCCCGTCAGTTCGTACTCGTCGATCAGCTTCGCGATATGCGCCGTCGCCCAGTACGAGGCCACCTGTTTGACGTCGGTGCGCACCGCTTCGTAATTCACGGTATGGACAATTTCCTTCTCCTGTCCATCGGTGTCGGTGTAGCGCAGGCGCACGAGTTCGGGCCGCGTGCCGTTGATGCGGCCGGTGGTGATCAGCCGGTCGATGCCCGGATTCGGCGGGAAGGATTCGGGGTAGACGAAGTAGGTCTGCCCGCTCTCATACGTCACCGTCGCATCGCGAATCGCCGTGATGTCGAGTTCGAGCATGATGCGGGAGATGACCGTGGCCAGGTCGTCGCCGTTTTCGACGATGGTGACTTTTCCTCCGCGCGCCTCGGCGATGTCGAAGAGAAGGTCGATGCTCTCACTGTACACGATGACGGGATAAATGCCTACGCCGAGTTCATCGTTGTCCTCTATCACCTGCAGCAGATCGGCGTTGCTCTGTTTTCCCGTGGTGGGCACGCCGTCGGTGAGAAAAAGCATGCGTCGCACCGCATTACTCCGGTAACCGGCGCTGAGCGCGGCGGTGAAGGCGGCCTCGTAATTCGTGGAACCGCCGGACATGTACTGACGGGCGATGTAATCCACCGCGGCCTCGATGTTTTCTTCCGTCGCGGGAAGCAGCGTCGGGGACGAGGGGAAGGACGACGCGCCGTGGCTGAAGAGCACGATGCGGAACCGGTCGATGCTGCGGAGCTGGCGCAGGATGCCGGTCACCGCGTCACGCACGGTGCTGATCTGCGTGCTTCCCATGCTGCCCGAGGCGTCGAGTACAAAGGTAAGGTCCCGCGGCTGCGTGCTGCTGCCCTCCGACGGCTGCACCGGGTGCCAGGTCATGAAATACGGATCGGGAAACTCGTCGTCGGGATCGAGATAACTCAGCGCCGGGAAGAAGGAGAAGAGCTCCCGCTGTTCGAAGGCCAGTTCGAAATCCTGGCTGTAAAATTGCTCTTCCCCACCGAAATCGACGGAAAACTTCCTCTCCCCCTCTCTGCGTACCGTACATATCATCGGGTTGTCGTCGTAATTCGTCGTGATGGCCCCCACGGGCAGCTGCGACTCGACGTCGATACGCAGCGACGTGGTCTCCACGGGCCGGGTCTGATAGCCCTGCAGGTTCATCGGGTAGCGGAAATGCACCATGCCGTTCTGCGTGAGCGGCAGCGTGGTGAAATAGCGCAGTTCGATGCGCCGCGCGCTGAAGGGACCGATGGGGAAGACCTTGAGCTGGAAGCGGTTTTTTCCCAGGGACTCGAGTATGGCCGGGTCCCTGCGCTGGCCGACCACCACGCTGTCGTAGAGGCGTTCGGCTTCCTCCTTCGTCTTGACCACGAAGGTCAACCGCTGCCCGTTCACCCACAGCCACAGGCCGTCGACGCTTGCGCCGTCCGGCAGCTGAAAGGCATAGAAACCCTCGAGGGTGATATTGTTGTCGTTGTAGAATTCCTCGTCCACATGCGTCACCGCCAGCTGTCCCGCGATGGTGACGTTGGTGCGGATGTGGCTGATGCGGAGATTGTATACCGGGGCTTCGGTCCCGGGCCGCCGCGCGTAAAGGACGCCGGCGATGGCCGAGGTGGTGCCGAGGCAGAGCAGTGCCAGGACGAGTAGAAGTTGTGTCGCGGTTTTCATCGGATCCCTCCGTTTCCTGTTGCGTCGTTTTCATGTGATGGACATGGGAATGACACCGCAGGGGAGGGATCGTTCCCGCGGTCAGGGCAGGACGGTCATTTTTCCGGTCTGCATGTGCTTACCGCCCGTCAGGCGGTAGAAATACACGCCCGGCGTGAGTCCGCGCGGCTGCCAGCGCACGGTATGCATTCCCGGCGCGAAACGCCGCTCGGTCACGGTGGCGACTTCGCGTCCGAGTTCGTCGTACAGGCGCAGCGCCAGCTGCCGTTCCGCCCTCGCCTCGAGGGAGAAGCGGAAATGAAGCGCCGCGGCGCGCGCGGAGACCGGGTTCGGCCAGCTCTGTCCGAGGGTGAATAGCTGTGCGGTGGGCGTCGCATCGACACCGACGACCGTCTGGGCCAGGAAGGTGCGCTCCACCCACACACTGTCGTCGCAGGCCTCGAGGCGAAGACGGATCAGCGTGTTCTTCATATCCACGTTCTTCGTGCGACGCACGATGCGATGCTCGTCGAATTCGCGCTGGAAAAACCCCGGGAGCGTCGTGAACAGCGCGCCCAGTTCATCGGGCGTCATGACCGTGTAGTATTTCCCCCCGCTCTCGCGCGCGATTTCGCGCAGGGGGGTGGAATCGAAACTGTCACCGATGCCGACGACAAAAATGCGTACGCCGTGATAGAGCGCTTCGTCGATGAGCCTTTCCTTCGAGGCGCTGCTGGCGTTGTCGCTCCCGGTGGTGACGACCAGAATGATGCGCAGTGTCTGCTGGCCGTTGGTGATCAGCTCGATGATGCCGAGGCTGATGGCGTCATACAGCGCGCGGTCCCCCCCGGGTGCCATCGCGTTCATTTCCTGCTTCATCGCTTCGCGATCGTCGCTCAGGAAGGTGCGCACCGTGGGACGATCGGCGTAGGAAAGGATGGCCGCGCGCTGGCAGGACAGCGACATGGTGTCGACGAAGAGCGCGCCGGCCTCCGCGAGAAGTGTCAGATCGCCCGCGGTGATGCCGTTGGAATTGTCGAAGGCCATGGCCAGGTCGTAACAGGAATTGCGCGTGGGCGAGGCGAAACGGTCGATCTGGTAATCCGTGGTCGCGATCAGTCCGATGCGTTCCTCGAGTATCAGCTGTTCCTTCTCGAGATCGTAAATGACGCTGTCCCCGCAGAACGCGGAAAAATAGAGCTGGTAATAATAATACTGCGGCGTGTTGGCCTTGAAATACCGCAGCTCCAGTCGCGGCTGCGCCGTGAGCGGCGGTCCGAAGGGAGCGGCGCTCGCAAGCAGGGCGAACAGGAGGGTGATATGTATCGCGTATTTTTTCATGTCGTCAGCTCCTGGTTTCCCGTTCAGGGAAGCAGCGGGATGCGGGGATCCCATGGGTACGGGAGATCGTATTGGCTCTTCGCGCCGCGCACGTTGATGAGGAAAATGGTGGCACGGTATTCGGGTGCCGGCCGGAAACGCGCCGCCGGCTGGGATGCGAAACGGACGAGGACGTTGGAGTAGAGGTTGAGAGTTTCGAAGGGTCTCGACGGCAGGTTTTCCAGCCGTCCCTCCACGTACGCGTACAGGCTCTGTTCCCCGGCACCGTACACGTTTTCCCCTGCGTCGAAACGCCGATTGCCGTTGCCGTCCATGTACAGCACGATGACGCTCACCGCGACGCGCGTGCAGCCGTAGGCGATGAAATACTCCGCGGGAAGCACTGCGCTGAAGGGCAGTCCCGTCGCCGGGATATCCAGGTAGTTGGCCGACACCGAGTAGATATCACGGTATGGCAGCGAACTCGTGTCGGGAGGAATGCAGATGACGGAAACCCGCAGGCCGCTTCCCGAGAAGCGGTCCAGCTCGAACTGTGTGGTATCCACGAGCGCCTCGAAACGTATGGTCGTCTGCACGACCGCTGCGGAATCGCCCCAGTCGATGGGACATTCGTTGGACGGGATGACACGCACCGGCGGAGCGTCCGTGGGCGGTGAGCAGGCCGCCGCGAGCAGGCAGAGCAATGACGCAACCGCAGCAGAGCCGCGGTGAAGCCTGCGCCCAAACTTCGCAGGAAAGGCGTGCGAAGCGGACG
>JAVVFP010000682.1:0-1683 GCA_032250495.1 Bacteroidota bacterium
CGACAGCGCGCGGCGCGCAGCGCAGCGTCCTCTCTCGAAACACTCGCGCTCACGCCGTTCGGAGAAACACAGGCGCCGTCGGAAACTCTGCCCGCCCATGACTCTTTCGATTGCGTGCTCGTCGACGCCCCCTGCTCCGGCTTCGGTACCGTGCGACGCAATCCCGCGCTGAAATGGCGTCTTCAACAGCGAACCGTCGCGCGCCTCGCCGAACGTCAACGCGTCATACTTTCGCGGAACGCGGCATACGTGCGTTCGGGGGGCATACTGGTCTATGCCACCTGCTCCCTTCTGCCGCAGGAAAACGAGGCCATCATCACGCGCTTCCTTTCATCGAGGAAGGAATTCACCCTCGACCCCCTGCAGCCCGCCTTTCTCCGGCAGGACATCGACCTCCCCGGTCTCCATCCCGACGCCGGCAGCATGACCGTGCATCCCGCGCTGCTCGATTCTGACGGTTTCTTCCTCGCCCGTATGCGTCGGGGCTGAATAGCAGCGCCGCCCGTCAGCACTGCATTGCAGCGCCGTCATCCAGACATCCCGCACCTTCGAGCAGCGCCTTGCCGGCTTCGTATACCGCCTCGGTATCGACGCTTTCGATTTCGCCGTCGTCAGATATGATGCAGCGGTGCTGCCCGCCCCGCGGCGCCCATTCCCAGGCATGTGTCGGACCGAAGATGGAGACGGTGGGACAGCCGCTGAAGGCAGCGACATGCATGGTGCCGGTGTCGTTGCACAGGTAGAGGTGGAGCCGCCGCAGGACGGCGCTCAGCAGGGGCACCGGTGCATCCTGCAATACGTGGAAGGGAATCGCGTGCGCCGTGCACAGCGCGGTGAGAAGCGACACCTCGTCCCGGTCCAGGACGCCGGCAGTGATCAGCACCCGCACACCGTACGCGCGGTGCAGGCGCTGCACGACGGAGAAATAGCGTTGTGTCGGCCATACGTTCTCTTTCTTTCCCGCGCCGGGATGCACGCCGATCACTGCGTCGTCACCCGGGAGGAGTTGCAGGCAACGCGCAGCCTCCTCTTCGGCACGCGCATCGATCGGAATGTGCAGGCGCGCCATTTCCTCTGCGTCCAACATGCAGCCCGCGGCCCTGGCGATTTCCAGGTTCCTGTCCATCTGATGCACGCGTTCGTGCACCCAATGCACATCCGTCGCGCAGTTGAGAAAACGCTGCGAAGGATTTTCCACTCCGTCGATGGAGCTGACGCCCACGCGCAGTCCAGCGCCGCTGAGAAAGGCAGCGAGATGGGACGAACGGGAAAGCGCGACGGTGGAGGGCACGAAGGCCACGTCGAATTTCCTGCGTCGCAGGTCGAGATGGTTTTCCACGACGGTGCGCACCGAGCCCTTGGTATGGTACATCAGGTCATCGAGAAAGGGGTTGAGGGCGCGCAGCGGAACGGGATACCGCGTCGGGGTCGCCAGCAGGGTGATGCGCGCCCGCGGCCAGTGCCTGCGCAGCGCAGCGTAGAGCGGCAGGGAACAGAGCATGTCGCCGACATGGTTATGCCGCCTGCAGACCAGGATGCTGCGCACGTCCTGCATCGCTCACGCCCCTTCCCCGCCATTCTCCGGATTGCGTCCCACGGACAGACGCGGAATGAACATGGGCACGTTTCGCTGGTACTCCCTGTACTGCTCCCCGAATTCTGCGACCAGCTTCCGTTCCTCGA
>JAVVFP010000083.1:0-9583 GCA_032250495.1 Bacteroidota bacterium
GTATCAGCTCCTGTTCCACTTCGACGACCTCCCCGTACGGCACGCTCCCGAGATGCTCCTCGAGTCGCGCACGCACCTCGTCCGGCGCGTTCCCCTGATGCAGTTCGAGGATGAGACCCTTGAGCAGCTGCTTGCGCCTGTCGGAATTGTTGATCAGTTCACTCATGATTTTTCCTGTCTATAAAGTGCGACATCAATGTTGACAAAAGTGTCAAGATTCATGACGTAAACATAGACTATTTTGTCGATGTTTGCAAGGGAGAAGATTTTCGCCTTTCCGGAGCGGTCCGTCACGGGGCGAAGCGGGTGCCGGCAGTCCGCTGTCCCCGGAAAATATTCGTTCCGAACGGGAGGAAATTTCGCGATGTTAATCTGCCGCATCGTCTGATGGAAAATTAAAGTCTCCGGGCGGCACGGGCCGGTTCAACGTCCGTCGGTCCCTGTGTGTCCAAGAGAACGGTACATGCAAACAGGAATCCATTGATGCGAAACTACACAACACTCCTTCTCCTTCTCCTTCTCCTTCTTTTCGCCTCCGTCGCGTCCGCCCAGTCCCTGTCCGTGCAGGGCACCGTGGTCCAATCCGGGAGCGGCAAGCCGCTGCTCAACGCGAATGTCATTCTTCTCGATCTCCCGGACTCCTCCGCGGTCCGTGGCGCCGTTACGGGACGCGACGGCGGCTTCATGCTCGACCGCATCCGGCCGGGCAGCTACCTGCTCAAGATCACCTATATCGGCTATGACAAGGTCATCCTGCCCGTCGTACTTGATCGCAGACCGCTGGATTTCGGGGAAATCCCGATGCGCGAGACATCGATTCCCCTCGGGGAGGTGGAAGTAACCGGACGCGCCCCGCTGGCGACGCTCAAGGGAGACACTTCGGAATTCCACGCCCAGGCCTACAAACTCAATCCCGATGCGACGGCCGAGGATCTCGTCCGCAAGATGCCCGGCATCGTCGTCAAGGACGGCACCGTGGAGGCGCAGGGCGAGGAGGTCAAAGAGGTGCTCGTGGACAAAAAGCCGTTTTTCGGCGACGACCCGCGTGCGGTGCTGCGCAATGTGCCGGCGGAAATGATCGATCGCATCCAGGTTTTCGACAAGCAGAGCGAGCAGTCCCAGTTCAGCGGTTTCAGCGACGGTAACGAGACGAAGACCATCAACATCGTGACCCGCTCGGCGATGCGTAACGCGCAGTTCGGCAAGGTATACGGGGGCTACGGCGAAAACGAGTACTATCGCAGCGGCTTTTCGCTCAACCTGTTCAACGATCAGCAGCGATGGACGCTGCTGGGTATGTCGAACAACGTGAACGAGCAGAACTTCGCCTCCGAGGACCTGCTCGGCGTCATGTCCTCTTCCGGCCGTGGTTTTCGCGGCATGGGCGGACGCGGGGGCCCCCCGGGCGGAGGAGGCGGAGGAATGCGTCCGCCGGGAATGGGCGGCGATGTCAATGACTTTCTCGTCAATACGCAGAGCGGCATCGCGAGGACACACGCTTTCGGCGTCAACTACATCGACAACTGGGGCGGTGCGGTGGATGTCGCGGGGAGCTACTTTTTCAATTACAGCGACAACGAGGCCGGTACCGCGCTGTTCCGCGATTACGTGCTGCCGGAGGCGGCGGGACAGTTTTACAGCGAGAACGAGAACGCCGGCACGACGAACATGAATCACCGTCTGAACATGCGACTGGACTGGAGCATCGACAGCGTCAACTCCATACTCCTGCGTCCCCGTCTGTCGCTTCAGCAGAACGAGGGACAGCGTTTCACGACGGCCGGCACAACGGTGAATGGCGCGGCGCTCAACAGCAGCGCCACGGATTTCGCGTCGGACCTGACGGGACTGCAGTTCTCGAATCAACTGCTCTATCGGCGCCGCTTTCAAACGCCGGGCCGCAGTTTTTCCTGGGAAATCGAGAACGAATACACGCGCAACAGCGGGGACAATAGTCTGTACTCGGATTTCACGACCTTCGGACAGAGTGCCGTGGCGGACACGCTCGATCAGCGCGCGGAGCTGCTGCGGGACGGTTGGTCCGTCGAATCGAGCCTGCGGTATACGGAACCCGTCTCCCGGGTGACACAGCTCATGCTGCGCCACGACGCATCCTACAGCGAGAACACCTCCGACCGGCAGACCTGGGACCGAGGACTGCTTTTCGGCGACGAGCAGTTCAACAGCACGCTCAGCAATGTCTTCGCCAACCAGTACCTGACGCAGTCCGCTTCCGCAGGTGTCAACTATGAGGAAGGACCGCTCGACCTGATCGCCAGCGTAGGATACCAGTGGGCGACGCTGCAGAACGACCAGCGCTTTCCGCAGCAGGGAAGACTCGACCGCAGCTTCGGCAACCTCGTTCCCTTCGCGCGCCTGCGGTGGAAAATCTCCCGCAGCAAGAATCTGAATGTCTTTTACCGGAGCCGGACCTCGCCCCCGTCGGTCGAACAGCTGCAGGATGTCCTCGACAACAGCAATCCCCTGCTGCTGCAAATGGGCAACCCGAATCTCGACCAGAGCGCCATGCATTTCGCAGGCCTGCGCTACTCGTCGACCGATGTGGAAAATTCATCGTATTTCTTCGCCTTTGCCGCGGCCTCGACGACCCAGGATTACATCGGAACGCATTCCATCTTCGCCGCGCGCGACAGCACGGTATTCGGAATCCCGCTGGCAGCGGGGACACAGCTCTCCAGGCCGGAGAACCTCGACGGACAGTACTCCCTTCGTGGATTCATGACGTACGGTCGTCCGGTCAATATCCTCAAATCGAATCTCAACATGAATTTCACCGCATCGGCGACGAACACGCCGGGACGGATCAACGGGACGGAGAACAATTCCCTCTCGCAGTCGACGGGAATCGGCGCAGTACTGAGCAGTAATATCAGTCCGGATTTCGACTTCACGCTGTCGACGGACGCCAGCTATACCTGGGTGGACAATTCCATCGGCAGCGCATTCAGCAGCGAGTACTACTCGCAGAGCACACGCCTTCGCTTCAACTGGATCATGTGGGCCGATTTCGTTTTCAACACTGACCTTGCGCATCAGCATTACAGCGGACTCTCCGACGACTTTGACGAGGACTATCTGCTCTGGAATGTCAGCCTCGGGAAAAAGATGCTGCCGGATGACCGCGGGGAAATCCGCCTGACGGTGTACGACGTCCTCGGACAGAACAGCAGCATTCAGCGCAGCGTGACGGATGCCTATATCGAAGACACCCGCAGCAACGTGATTCAGCGCTACGTGCTTCTCAGTTTCACCTGGAATCTCCGGCATTTCGCGATCTGACCGCGATACGCACGCGCAGTTGAGAGGGGGGGACCGTGCTGCGGCCCCCCTTCCCTTTTATTGCCAGCCGCAGATCTGCAACAGGTGCAGCTGATGTCCGTTGGCCACATCGATGATATTTCCCATGGCATCAGGCATCGCGTCCATCTGCCAGCGGGCCAGCAGTCCCTGCTCGGGTACCTTTCCCTCCAGCACCGCAGCGATTTCCTCCTCCGACAGGCGGCGGTTCCAAACGCAGAGATCGGCGACGGCGAGCGGCGAGGCCAGGGAAGGACGTATTCGATCGTAATACCCCGTCTTCAGATGGTTATAACCGTCGTTGCTTCCCCCGACCTGCAATCCCACGTAACGGTAAAACGGTCCACGGCTGAACGGTCCGGATTTCTGTGCCTCGACGAAATGACCGTCGACAAACACTTCCACACGCTGCTCCCCGTCGATACGAAAGAGCACATGCCGCCAGCCCTGTTCCCTGGGCGTGGGTATTCTCCTGCTGGCACCGAGCAGGTTGATCTCCCCGGTGCGCAGTGCGAGACTCGCGTCCTGGTTGTTGAGGACGAGGACATCGCGCTTCACGGCGTTTCCATCCTCCCGGAACCAGATGGCGTAGGTGCGCGCACTGTCACTGGCGATGATCTGCCGCGCGAGATGGAGGTAGCGGAATGGCTGAATCTCCAGCGCCCGGCCGCCATACGGTCCCCGGACAATCCGCGAATCCGGGTAGGGCGATGCGGAGACCGGTGCGGTGGAGCGTACACGCGCGGGGCGACCGAGAGGGACGCCCTCCTGTGCCCGCTTATTGGCCACGAACGCGCTCTCCTCTCCGAGGAAATCGAAATTCCAGTAGCCGCGCAGGCCGAGGGTATCCCCCGGAACGCGGCGGTGCATCCCTGCACGGATTTCATCCGGGGAGCGGAAGCCGTGCCACAGTCGCAGTTCATCGATGTCGCCGCGGAAATGTCCGCCGGCCTGCTGAGTGTCGAAATACGAACCGATGGTGACGAAGGACTGGAAGATGTCCTCGAACATGAACTCGTCGACGACGTCGTGCAGCACTTTCCCGTTGATCAATACGGCGATCCTGCCCGGTCGCTCGTCGACTGGCATCGCGTATGCAAGCGCGAAATGCATCCATTTCCCGGCGCCGATCTGCTCGTCGGGCGAAAGAAGGACTGTCGCCCGATAGCTGCCGACATGCAGCGCGAGGCTGTCCCCCTGCAATGCGAGGGACATGTTTTCAATTGCCTGCCCGTCGGGCTCGTTCCACACATTCGAAAAAAAGCAGCCGTGCATCTTCTCCGGTCGCAGCCACATCTCCATCGTACCGGTTTCCATCCCGAACGCATAGGATTTCTTCCCGAACAGCAGCATGTCGTCATTTCCGTCCAGTCGCAATGCGTAGCCGGCGGGCTGCGGTGCGCCACTGCTCCCTGTCAATTCGATATGGAACAGCTCCTCCCCGCTGTCCGGATCCCGCAGCACGAGATTCGCGTGCTTCCTGAGGCCCGGCCGCGTCGGCGCATACATCACCATCATGCGAAGCGTGTCGCGCGTCTCAATGCGCTGTCGGCCGCCGTTCCAGCTCATATACCACTGGTCGGCGTCGGGTCCCTCGATGCCGATATCGACATCGAGCGCAAAGCGGGAGAAATTCCATACGTAGAAGTTCCGGAAATAGCCGTCACCCACTTCGAGATCGCCGCAGGGGACCACCGGGTTCTTCATTTCGGCTCCGTCACGGAACTGCCACATCCGAGCGGCCCGGGGATTGTATACGATGGAACTTGTCCGTACCGTTGCGCCGCTGGCGCGCTCGAGATCGGGGTAGTCGTAGTAGTACTTGTACAGAAAATATCCTGCGACCGCCGACAACAGCAGCAAGAAGCTGAAGAGGAGTGCGACGCTGTGCCGGACCGTGAATTCGAGCAGACGATCGGAAAGTGCACGGCGTTCGCGATGCAGCACGGCTTCAGCGGACGCGCAGTCCTCGAGGGAGCGCACGCCGTGGATTTCCAGCTGCCGAAAAGGGTATCGCTGCTGCAGGCGTCGCACGATGCGCAGCGCTTCCTCGCTCTGGGCCGCATTGAGAACGACCGAGGAGACCGGGGAGAAAAAGGCGACTTCGATTTTTCTCCGCAGGATAGGGGACGGCGCTTCCTGCAGACGGCCGTCCTCCTGCAGTCCGCCGATGCACGCCATCCCTCGCGGCAGATGCCAGCGCGCGCCGCGATTGAAACCGCGCTGCATGTATACCGACAGCTGCAGTGCCGCAGCCAGTCCCATGGACTCCCCGCTGAAGGCCGCAGCGTGCTCGTGGAAGGTGAACGTATACTCCCGTGGCGGAGGCGTCATGCCGAAACACTTCTGCACCAGGTCCTCTGCGAGTGTCGCGCAGCGGACGAGCTGTCGCATGGTCTCCGTGTTGTCCGCCGGCAGATCGCCTGCAAAATGCACGTGGGATACCGGTGCGCGTCGGGATTGCAGGGCCAGGTGCAGCACCGTGCCCGACGTACCCGCGCCCCCCGTTTCCACATCGAGCAGCACCACGCCGACTTCTTCTTCGTTGCGCGTAAGTTTCCATTCCCTGACGGCGGCGGACAGGGGGTGGGGCGGTTCGTCTCCCTCAGGTGTGGCCTCCGTGGCGTAACGCTGCAGGGGATCGTCACCGATGGTATCCGCGTTCATGATCGCGCTCCACGCCTCCTCCGTCATGCCGCGGAGGTCATACCCTCGCGACTGCAGGAGCGCGTGCAGGTCCCTGTAGGCTCTCACGCAGGCGAATGAGAGTATGAGCTTTTTCAGAACCTCGAAGCGCGCATCCTCCAGCATCGCGGTGCTCTGCACCCAGGCGTGACGATCTGCGAGGTCCATCCACGCGAGCAGCAGTAGCCAACGCTGCGGCTCCCCCCCGGCCACGTAATTGTGTCCGACGACGTGGCGAATGTGCGGGAACAGCTCGGCGGCGTAGGACGCAAGCCAGTTCGGCGACAGTCCGCGCACGGCCGCAAGAAAATCCGTCACAAGTGCGAACTGCCGGAGCGGAGACGCACTGTTGTCTAGCACGCGCTCCAGCGTCCGGAACGCGAGATCGAGTTCCAGTGGTGTTCGAACGTGAGAAGTCGTTTCCCCGGGTGAGGCCATACCCCTCCTCGAATGATTACACGAGCTGCACGCTCATGGGTTCGATCGCAATGGATGAAGGACCGATCACGAAGCGGCCTTCGGCATCAGGTACGAAACTGGTGTCGATTCCGCTGAAGCGGACGCGCATCGCGGCAAGGCGGTCCTCCGCACAGAGCAAATAGCCGATCAGCTGATTCTCGCGGCAGTCCTCGACGACGCGCAGGACGACGACACCGTCTTCGAGGTACCATGTCTGGCGCCATCGAATTTTTTCAGAGACCGGCGGCGTACTCTGGGCTGCGAGGCGGAAGTCTTTTGGCATCGTGTTCGCGCCCGGCGACGGGGCGCTCGCCTGCAGCATGCTGCGCAGCTGTTCGAGCTGCTCCCGGCAGAATGCACAGTTATCGCAGTGGGAATGGGGTCCGCCGTCGCGAGCAAGCTGGACGAGTTCCGCCTCGGAAATATGCGTGCCGTACGTATTCATGCGATGCTACGCTGTCTCCTGTAATACTATTGCAGTCGCTCCCGGGCCCTGGTGAAAATGCTGCGCAGGATATATTCATACACGTTGCGATAACTCTCCCGGTAGCGCTGCTGCGTCAGGCCGGGCATGGTTTGCCGGAGATAGGACACATGTCCCAGCACGTCTTTCCGCAGCAGGTCCTCTATATAGAGAAGGACGGCGTCGAGCATCGCATCCGCCTCACCGGGGGAGAGCTTGCCGGTCCGCACATATCGTTCCTCGACCCAGGAGCGTGCGTCCTCGAGGGACTCGGTGAGCGCGGCGCCGGCGATCTCCGTGTCACCATGTCCTGCGTCGACCGCGAACTGCTGGTCGATGACTGCGTGATGCAGTTTCAGCAGCGTAACGGTGAGTTCGATCACATCGTGCTCGAGCACGGCACGGCGCCATGTATCCTGGTCGCCGAGATGCACGAGACAGGCATCGAGCACGGCGCGTACGGGATTCCCGTTTTCGCTGAAGCGCAGGACGCCCGTCCGCAGGATCTCGAGGGGCATCGGTGGTCTTTCCAGCAGCGCATCACCGGCACGGGCATACCAGAAGCCCCCGAAGCTGTCGATACGCCGTATCTCATCGCTGGCCTGGGCGTAGCGGCGCAGGGCGCGGAGCAGGCGTGCGTGTACGGGATTGAGATCCACGAACAGCCGTGCGATGTTGAAGCGGACATTTCGATTGACCACGGCAATGAACGCGCTTTCCACATCATAGGAGGCGTCGGACACTTCCGTCAACTCCGAAATCGCGTGCCGAAGCCGCCCGAGCATCTCACCGTCGAGTTCCGAGACCAGTTCCGCGATAAGGTCGTATGCGAGATCGTCGACAGAGAGTCCCGTGGGTCCGAGCTGGTAGCCGCGATGCCATATCAGCCAGTGAATATACTTTCGCGCCTGCTGTACCGTCCGATCGATCAGCACATCAGTCTGCCTCTCGTCCAGGTTGCCCTTGAGCAATCCGTCGAGCAGGTCCGCCGTTGATATGGAGACGTGTAGATGCATGTCAATACAATGTGCAGGAATATAGCGTGAGGGAGATTCTACGCCAAATTTCCGGCACTGCTTTTCACCACCGCCGAAAATGACGCCAATACACTATCGAGAGAGAGAGACCGTGCCGCGGGAACCGACCAGCGTTCCGCTTTGGTGGAATGATGGAGAGGGGTCAGGTTCCCGCGGCGCTGATATGACAAGAAAGCTGCCGGCGCCTGCCGGCAGCTTTCTTCTCGTTCATCCATGTTCCCGACTCCCCGCTACCCTCCCGGAGAACACAAAATCGCCCTCCACTCCCCGCTGCCTCCTTCCAGGCACCTCAACAAACAGATCACAGCTTGGCACGCAGCTCCGCGATGAGGCTGCGATGCATTGCCGTCCGGCTGAAAAACGCACGGTCATGATCCGTGAGCCGCTCCCAGATATCCGCATGCTCCGGAACCAGTACGCGCTCCCAGCAGCAGTTCACCTTCATTTCCAGACCGTCCTCGATGACGGTGAGGAGAAAGCATTTCTTGCTGTTGAGATCGAGCGTCGCTTCCACACCGGCCTCGAAATCACGGAGATAAATCATCCCCTCCACAACCCGTTCGACGGTAAGGACGTAATCCCGCAGCTCGATGCGCATATCGGAAATGCGGACATCCCCGTCGCAGGATTTTACAACAATATCATCCGCAGCGCGCATCTGCGCCTGCAGGCCGATCGGAATCAGGAAGACGCCGAGCAGGACAGTCATGAGAATCCGGTATTTCATTTTGTCCTCCTTTCAAGGGGGTAAGTGACAGTAGTCTCGCCGGGAGCCCCTCCCCCGGCCTGCGTTGACACAGGACTGTCAGAAAACTGTATACGTATTGATTGCTTGACCTGTACTCAAGACACGAAATTCGTCACACAGAGGCAATAGGTGGTACTACCCATTTTCGTAGGTATTAGCACGGAATTCGATGGAAATGGAAACGCCACCCCGGAAGCGGCCGTCGGCCCGGGGTGGCGTTCATGAGAGAGCTCCGCGTGAGGGAGCTGGAGTCGGTTGATGCGGACGGCGCCGCGCCTGTCTCTACTGCCGCGAGAGCAACAGGGGACGTACGACGTGACTTCCTGCCGTCGTCACGCGAACGAAATACATGCCGGGTTGCAGAGCATCCAGTTGCAGTACTTCCCGTATCCCCGTCGCATCGACGTGAAGGCGACGCTGCAGCACGCGTCGTCCCAGCATGTCATGCAGCTCGACCAGCACGCGTCCCTGTGCGTGGAGGCGCAGGAAAAGCGTGACACTGCCGTTCGCAGGATTGGGATACAGGTCCAGCGCGTGTATGGCCGTCGGCAGCTTCCCGACATCGAGCACGGAAACTTGCAGCGGGAGGGACTCCGCCGTGCACCCGTTACTGTCACTGATCTGCACGGCATATGTGCCGAGTTCGGTGAGCTGATAGAACTGATCGGTAGCACCCGGTATCGGTACATGATTGCGAAGCCACTGGTAACCGTGCGCACGTGACGATGTCAGCACATCCCCGCTGCGCGAGATGATCGGACGTGCCGGTGCAGGAAGGGTCTGTACCGTCACGGGATCGGAGGCGCCGCGGCAGCCGTCGCCGTCGGTGACCGTCAGCGAATAGCTGCCTGAGCGGCCGACCGTGATGCTCCG
>JAVVFP010000683.1:0-1679 GCA_032250495.1 Bacteroidota bacterium
CAGGAAACCCTTGCGCGCTGGTATACCGTTCGACGCGGTTTCATCCGCGAACTCAACCAGATTCCGCCCGCACGACTGACGTTCCGGGCGACGCTGGAGGCGCGCAGCATCCTGGACATCATCCACCACGTGCTGGAGTTCTCCATCATTTCCATCGAGGAACTGGTACGTGAGGATACGAACCTGCACCGGGCGAGCATGGCGCAGCTGGCGAACGTCTACGCGCCGAACATCACGCGCGCGGACTCCCAGGAAAAGCTGATCAACCTGCTCGTCGAACAATACCGGGACGCCGAAGCGCGAATCTCCGAACTGGGCGACCTGCATATGCTGCAGCTCGTGCCCATGCTGGACGGGTCCCATGAAACACGCCTTGCGCTGTTGCAGGAGGCCATTCAGCACGAAATGTACCACCGGGGACAGCTTACGGTGTACATACGTCTGCTCGGACTCGAACCCGCCCTGACGCGCGACCTGCACACGGCCATGCCGGGCAGCTTCAATCCCGGCGCCGTCGATTAACCTGCTACCATTTCAACGTTCTATACGGAGTGAACACCCTATGGCAAAATCATATGACGTCGTTGTCGTCGGGGGCGGTCCCGGGGGATACGTCGCGGCCATCCGCGCTTCCCAGCTGGGATTGAAGACCGCCTGCGTCGAAGCGAAACATCTCGGCGGCATCTGCCTCAACTGGGGCTGCATTCCCACCAAATCGCTGCTCCGCAATGCGGAAATCTGGGAAACGGTGCAGCATGCGGAGGAATACGGCCTGAAATTCGACAACGTCTCGTTTGATTTCGAGAAAATCATACAGCGCAGCCGGAGCATCGCGGACCGCATGTCGAAAGGCGTCGCCTTCCTGTTCAAAAAATACAAGGTTGAGCATATCGAGGCGTTCGGCAAGCTGCTCGGACCGGGCAAGGTCGGGACCTTCGACGGCGACGGTGAGCAGACAGACACCATAGAGGCGAAGAATATCATCCTGGCCACCGGTGCGCGCCCCCGGAGCATACCGGGCATCGAGATCGACCGCAGGAAAGTCATTTCCTACTTCGAGGCCATGGCGCTGAAAAAGCTGCCCGGGCGCATGATCGTCCTCGGCGCCGGAGCGATCGGCGTTGAGTTCGCCTATTTTTACAGCACCCTCGGCACGGAAGTAACCATTGTGGAAATGCTTGATCACATCCTTCCGATCGAGGACGAGGATGTCTCGAAGGAGCTCGAGCGGAATTTCCGCAAGAAGAAAATCGGCCTCAGGACCGGCTGCAAGGTCGAATCCATCGACACCGGCGGCAAGGGAGTGAAAGTGACGATTTCCTCCTCCAAGGGCGAGGAGACGCTCGAGGGCGACATCGCGCTCATGGCTGTCGGCGTGCAGGGCAACGTGGAGAATATCGGCCTCGAGGAACACGGCGTCGCGCTGGAGCGCGGCTATATCAAGGTCGACGAGTATTACCGCACAAGCGTGTCCGGCGTCTACGCCATCGGCGACGTGGTCGGCCCCCCGTGGCTGGCGCATGTCGCTTCGGCGGAGGGCATCACCTGCGTGGAAGCCATTGCCGGCGAACATCCCGTTCCCGTCAACTATGAAAACATCCCGGGATGCACGTACTGCCAGCCGCAGGTCGCCAGTGTGGGACTCACCGAGAAGAAGGCCAGGGAGCGCGGCTACGAAG
>JAVVFP010000084.1:0-9572 GCA_032250495.1 Bacteroidota bacterium
GGGGCTTTCCCTTTTCGGGGACTGAATCGTGATTACTCGCTGCGCTGCAGCGCTTCGCTGAGGCCCGGGATGAGGGCGGCGCCCTCGGGGACCTCGATACTCGCGTTGGCGAAATCGTCACCGATGGGTTCGGTGCGGCCACCGAGATGCTGTGCGAGGAACAGTTCGGTCACGGCATTGAAGGACAACCGGTTTTCCGGTCGTGCGAAACCATGTCCCTCATCCGGGTACAGCACATAGGTCACGGGAATGTCCTTCTCCTGCATGGCCTTGACGATCTGGTCGGCTTCCGCCTGTTTGACGCGCGGATCGTTGGCGCCCTGACCGATGAGCAGGGGTTTGCTGATGGCATCGACGCGGTTCAGCGGGGAACGTTCCTCGAGCAGGGCCTTCCCTTCCTCGGTGCGTGGATCGCCCACGTGGGTGGAGAACATATCCAGCTGCGGTTTCCAGTAGGGAGGAATGCTGCCGAGCAGGGTGTTGAGATTGGAGGGACCGACGATGTCCACGCCGCAGGCAAACACGTCCGGGGTGAAGGTCAGTCCGACCAGTGTCGCGTAACCACCGTAGCTACCGCCCATGATGGCGACTTTCTCCTTGACGGCGACTCCTTCGTTGACGGCCCAGTCCACGGCATCGAGCAGATCGTCGTGCATGGCACCCGCCCACTCGAGCTTGGCGGCGTTGATGAATTTCTTGCCGAAGCCCGTGGATCCGCGGAAGTTCACGCTGAGTACGGCATAACCACGGTTGGCCAGCCACTGATGCATGGGATTGTATCCCCAGCTGTCACGTCCCCAGGGACCACCGTGTACGAGCAGCACCAGGGGCAGCGGCTGATCGGGACGCCCATCCTTGTCCTCATCGCTGAACACTGGCAGGGTGAGATAACTGACCAGTTCGAGTCCGTCGCGCGATGGAATCAGAACCGGTGTCATGTTTGCGAGTGTGTACTGTTCGAGCGAACTGCGATTCGTGAACAGGAACTCCGCCTTCCCCGCCTCGCGATCGTACAGGTAGTAGCGCACGGGTCCATTGTCCTTCGTGTAGGCGACGGTCCACTTGCTGTCGTCGCGCGTGCGCGAGGTCACGGAAATATCCCCGTCGACCACGGATTCGAGATACTCGATATCCTTCGCGATGGCGTCGTCGAGGATTTCCCAGGCCACGCGTTCGTAATTCGTGGACACCGCCTGCACCCGCCCTGTCACCGGGTCTGCCAGAATACCCGCAACGTCGGCTTTTTCGTTATCCGCCAGCACCGTGCGTTCGTTGTTTTCCATGTTTATCGCGATGAGCGCGGCGGTGTTGCGGTCCCGGCTGTCACGCATGTACAGCGTGCTGCCGTCGCGGTCGAAACCCATCAGGCCCGTGGTCATCAAGTTCTCCGGGTCGATGGTCATGTACAGCTGCCAGCCCCCGCTTCCGTCCGGGGAGTAATACTCGCTGCCGCCGTCAGGTGTCACCCGTGCGGCAAAGCGCACGGCGTACGTTTCATCGGTCACGAAACCCGCGAACTGCTCATTCTTCTGTACCATCTCCATGTCCCCGGTAAGGATATTGAGGCGATACAGGTCGGAATACTGCGGATCGCGCTTGTTGAGTCCGATCAGTATCATCTCCGGCGCGTCGGGACTGACCTCCTGTACAGTGACGCGGGGACGCATCTTCTTCCCGCTCGGCAGCGTGATGGGATTGCCGTCGCGGTCAAGAATCTCGTCGAACGGCGTCAGATTTACGTCCTCCCCCGTCTCGACGTCGACGCTGTGCAGCATCCAGTTCTCGTCGCCACCCTCGTCCTGCAGATACAGCAGTCGTCCATCGGTGTAGGACCAGAAGTACTGACGTATGCCGCGGTTGTCGTCGCTGGTGACGGCCCTGCCCTGCGCGGGATCGTCTGCGGGCGCCACCCACACGTTGAGCACACCCTCGACCGGTGCGAGATAGCTGATGAACTGACCGTCGGGACTGATACGCAGGGATGCGCGTTCGGGATTACCGAACAGATCGGCGCGTGGGATCAAGGCTTCCTCCTTCTGGGCGCATGAAATGAGAAACAGTGACAGGATGAGCGCAAGCCCGGTCCCGTTCAGGATACGATACATATTGAGCCTCCATGTTCTGTGAGGGTAGATGAGAAATATCCACAAGACACAATGGAATGTCAAATAAAACCTCCCCGTGCGGCAGGAGAATCAGGGATATACCTTTGGTGTACGGCGGATTCGTGTAACTGTTTCATGATGACATCCTCCCCTCGTCCGCCTGAGGGCGACAGCCTGCGGGCACCGCGTGCGAATTGTCATGAACGAGATTTTCCATATATTCATTGTCGTTATTTTCACTGTACCGCAGCTTCACTGTTCGTTCACACAGTACCATCAATGGAAGGTGTTCACATGAAACATGTTCTTGCCCTGCTTTTCGTGTTTGCTCTCGTATCCGTCACGGCCCAGGCACAGACGGAGGGTTTCGCGGGCCGTCCGATCACCAACAATCTCAGCATGCCCACCGGGAATACGCTGAACGCGGGCGAGTTCTCCATCGGCATCGGTCCCGTCGAGTACGGTCTTTCGGACAACGTGCAGATCGGCACCAACCTACTGCTGTTCTTTTTCCAGTACTACAACGCGGACCTGAAGGTGTCGTTCATGGACACCGAGAAGCAGGCGTTTGCGGCAGGACTCGGCGTCGGATATTTCGATCTCGAAGCGCTCACGGATGCCGGTGGTTCATTCTCCTTCCTGTCCCTCTCCCCGTACCTCGTGTACACGACGGCTATCGGAGAGAAAACGCGCATGCATTTCTCCGGGAATTACAGCTACTTTGAAAGCGACATCGATATCGACGAGGCGGAAGCCGAAGCGAGTACCAGCGGCACTTCGCTGGCCGTCGGCATCGAGCACAGTCTCTCCCAGAAAACCAAGTTCGTCGGTGATGTCGGCTACGACATCGACTTTGAGGGACTGCGTTTCGGCGGTGGCGTGCTCTGGGGTTGGGAAGTCTTCCGCCTCAAGCTCGGCCTGCAGTACTTCTCTCCCAAGGGTGTCGGCGGACTTGTGCTGCCGTATATCGGCCTGTGGTGGCGCTTCGACGGATAATAATTCTCCACCGCTGAGGAAGAATTCACGCCCGCAGCGCGTACGCGAATAATTCTCCACGCCTGCGAAAGAAATCAAGCCCCTCCCGATCGGACCGGGAGGGGCTTCTCATTTGTGCCGCGGGCGTTGCAGGCCGCACTACTTCATCAGCGTCATGCTCCTCTGCATGACGACATCGCCGCTTTCCAGCATATAGTTGTACGTTCCGCTCGGAAGACCGGAAGCATCGAAGGTCGCGTTGTGCCGTCCCTCGTCATAGACGCCGTCGGCGATGAGGGCGACACGGCGTCCGAACATGTCATAAACCCCTATGCGCACATGGCGTCGTTCAGGGATGCTGAAGTCCACCGTCGTCACCGGATTGAACGGATTCGGATAGTTCTGCTCCAGCAGCACGGTGTGCGGAAGCTCCGCATTGGCGTCCTGCTTCGGGAACCAGGGATGCGCGAGCGCAAAGGGACCGCCGAGGCTGGTCAGTCCCTGCAGCTCGACCATGTTCTGCAACGGCTGGCTGACGCCGCCGAGACTGGTCCATACATTCCAGGGACGGTTGTACACGGTCAGGGCTTCGGGCTTCGATACCAGGGGCATGGCCTCGGTGTTGCTGTAGTAGAGACGGACGTCGACGTCGAGATTCGAGGCGCTGCTGGTCAGCGCGTAGGACCGGCGCACGTAGCGCACGCGCCCGAGTCCCTGCGGGAGGCTGCACGGCACCATGTTCACCGTAAAGCTGCTGATCGGTCCGGCGTTGCTTTTCACCTCTGCAACGGTCTGACCGCTGCTGTTCAGGAAGGGGGTCCAGGCACTGCCGACCGCCTGCGTCACGGTGACGCTGCCGCCGGGCTGATTCTCGATGCGCACGGTCAGGGTATACGGGGCGTTACTCGCCGGCGTCATCGTCATGCTGTTGTACGCGTTTATGGTGATGCTACGGGTGTGCGTGCCGGTCGGGAGGCGCCGTCCATCTATGCTGAAGCGAAGTGCGTCTCCCTCCTGTCCGCTGGCGGTCAGCAGGGAGATCTCCGCGGCGGACGTCGAAGCCGTCCACATCATCACGCCGCTGCCGAAATTGCCGCCGCTGTTGTCGATGCGCACCGCGCGCGTGACGACCACGGGATACTTGCAGGCGCTGACGGCCACCACGACCGGGGACTCCGGCGCGATTTCCACGCGACGGACTATTGTGAACAGCGAGGTACAGTTCTGCCTGTTCCCGGCAGCGTCGGTGACGGTGAACATCACGGTATGTACACCGTGGTCGAGCACGGTGTTCGGTACGGGATCCTGTGCGATCTGCAGATTTGCCGGTAACGTACAGTTGTCCGCTGCCTGGATCTGTCCCCGCAGGTCGGGGATGACCGCCTGGTCCTGCGCATCGCTCTCGACCGCAAGGCCGGTGGCGCATGCGGTAATCACCGGGACTTCAGCGTCCACCACGGTCACGGACTGCATGGCGGTGGCCTTGTTGCCCGCGCCGTCTGTGGCGGTCCATGTCACCACGGTGCTTCCCGCGGGGAACGTGGTGGGAGCGTCATTGGTCACCACGAGTGTCTGGGGACAGTTGTCGTCCACCGTCGGGGTTCCGAGATTGACGGCCGCGGCAGGGACGGCACACGCTCCCGGTGCCGTGAGAACGGTCACGGCGGATGGGGCCGTGATGGTCGGGGGTTCGGTTTCGGTCAGGCAGATCGAAATGTTGGCCGCCTTGACGGCGTACGCCGCGTTCACACGACCGTATCCGAGTTCGTTCGACCAGCTGCCGTTCGGCTGTCCTGCGACATTGTTCGTGTACGCATACCCGCCTACTTTCTCTGTTGTGGTCTCGAGTATATCGCGCGCCTGCTGATGCGTGAGAGCGGGATTCACCGAGTAGATGAGCGCGACGACGGCGGCGGCATTGGGACAGGCGCTCGAGGTGCCGTTGAATGTCGCGAAGTAATCCGTCGCGCTGTAGCCCGCGCTGCCACTGATGTCCGTCGCGTAAATCTTCACTCCCGGCGCGGCGACGTCCACGTTCGTACCGTAGTCGCTTCCCCACCAGTACTCCCCGTCGCAGGACGTCGGGGACTTGCGCTGATCGCACATGCTCATCGCCGCGACGGCGATGGTGGTGTTGTAGTTGGCCGGGTATTTCACATAGCTGTTCCCGTTCCCGGCCGAGAACAGTACCGTGGCGCCTTTTCCGGCGCGGCCGAAGTTGACGGCGTTGTCGATGGCCCCGTTGATCAGGGCGGAAGGCGAGCCGCCGCCCCAGGAATTGCTCAGGACGTCGGCGCCGCCGTTGCTCCATGCCCAGTTGATGCCGTCGGCGAGAATGGCGTCGGATGTCGCCCAGTACGGTCCGACCCCGTACGCGACGCGTACGGGAACAATACGGCATCCGTAGGCGACGCCGGCGATGCCGAGATTGTTGTTGCCAACAGCGGCCACGATGCCTGCGCAGTTGGTGCCGTGGGCGTCATTGTTCTGCGGGGCGCCCGCGCTGCCGAGTCCCGTCGCGTCATACCCCGGATCGAGATTCGCCATCAGGTCCGGATGTACCAGGTCGACGCCCTCATCGATGATGGCGACGCGCACGGAAGAGGATCCCGTCGTGGTCGCCCATGCGGCAAAGACATCCATGTCCGCACCCGGTGTCCCGTTGTACTGAATCGCAGAACCGCTGTTATTGACCGCCCACTGGTGGGACAGGTAGGTGTCGTTTGTATTCATGCGCTCGAGCAGGCGGAGGAAGTCGGGTTCCGCCCATGCGAACAACCCGCTTCGCTGAAAGCGCGCCGCAAGTTCAAACGCATTGTCGGTCGCCTGTCCCGTTACGCGCAGCACATGGATATCGGGATCATAGCGGTTCCCGTCGATGATTTCCGCCCCGTGTTCCGCGGCGAACGCTTCGAGCGTCGCGCGGTCCGCCGCGCTGCGGAGCCGGACGTGGAAACGATCCTGTATGCCGAGTTCGGCACCGTCCCTGTAGCGAAGGAAGGGATTGGCGTATCGCACTTCGGGGAGGGTGTTGAGCCGACCGAGAATTTCGACCACTTCCTGCAGGCTGCTGCCCTCAGGCATGCTGCCCACGACGACGCGAGGTGCCGCGAGCATCATTTCTTCCCCGAGCGGGAGCAGTGCCGCTTCCGCCGCAAGAATTTCCCGCTGACGCGCAATCGGTACGTCCTCGCGGAATTGCACGAGAATATGTGCCGGGGAGAGCTGGAAGCGGCTGACGCCCGCGGGACTGTTCAGGACGAGGCGTTCCGGAGCGAAGCGCTCCAACGTGTAGGCGTTCTCACGGGAAGACTGCGCGGCGGCGCTGCTGCCGAGCAGCAGCATGCACATCAGTGCGAGAAAAACGCGTGGGACTGTTCGGTGCATTCTGACTCCGTTCGATTATTTGATTCTTGCACAATGGCATGTGGAATATTCCAGCCCGCGAGAACGGTTTCGTTTCCGGCCGTACCGACAGGTACGCACCTCGCGGACTGGACGAAGAATAGTACGTATTTGCCTTATTGCGATGAAATTAATATTTGTTAAACTTCCCTGTCCCTCATTCAGCGGTACCATGCAGAACAACATCATCACATCCCGTCTCCTCATCCGCCCTCTGCGCCTTGCCGACAGCGCGGCTGTGCACGCGTATCGCAGCGATCGCGAGCTGATGCGCTTCCAGTCGTGGAAGCCGGAACATGAATCCGAAGTGCGGCAGTTCATACGCGGCATGCTGGGACTCGCACCGGGCATTCCCGGGACCTGGTACCAATTCGGCATCGTACGGCTCGCCGACGACTGCCTGATCGGTGACTGCGGCATCCATGTCCCTCTCGAACGGGTCGATGCGGCAGAACTCGGCCTGACGCTCGCACGTGCGCATCACGGACGTGGCTACGCCACCGAGTCGCTGAACGCGCTCATATCATACTGCTTCGACACGCTTCACCTGCGCAGTATCCTGGCCCGGATCGCGAAGGACAATGCTCCTTCGTTCGCACTGACACAGCGCTGCGGCTTTACGCCGGCTGCACCGTCCGCGTACGACATGGCGGAGGAGGAAGATGAGGGTTTCCTGGTGCTGGAGCGCGCCTCCTGGAGGGGAGGAGCGTAAAAAAGCAGGACGCCGCGCGACCTTGCGGGCACGCGGCGTCCGACGGGGAAAGAGCGAAGGGTCAGTGCAGGATGCTGAATTTCACACGTCGCAGAATGCGCGAACCGTCGACGACGGCAGCGACATAACTGCCGGGCTGCAGGGTCGCGGTGGAGACGTCCTCGCGGAACATGTCGGTGACCTCGCGTCCGGCACCTCGGTGCACCCGCTCGCCCAGCATGTTGTAGATCTCGACGTGAAGCCTCGCTGGTGCCGCGGCCGCGTATGCGACGTGCACCCGGTCCTTCGCGGGATTCGGATACAGCGTGAATCCTTCAACCTTTGTCGGAACGTCCTCAACCGCCACGAGATTGCTGTAGCGGAAGGGATAACGGATGTTCTTTCCGAAATCGGGATTGACGCTGTCCCAGAGTCCTCCGCCGACGAGGCGGAACTGGAAGGATCCGGTACCGTCGTTGTTGGCCCACCATGAGATACCGTCCTCGCCGGAATCGTGCAGGACGACCTCGTAACAACCCGGCGCCAGGTCGAGCGTGTCGTAATACGTGCGGTTCGCACCGAAGCCGCTGCGCAGGTGCACGACACGGCCGTCGCGGTCCAGCACTTCCCAGCGGTTCTCGTGCGGCGCATTGTTGGTATTGAAGCGTACGATGAGGCGGGAATCGAACACCGGCACGGTTTCGAAGTAGCTGTACTGCGCGTCGTTGTACGTGTACTCGTCGCTGCCGCCGTTGGGAGCGGACAGGCGCACATCAAAGATGTTCTCCCCGCTCAACTCTCCCCAGTCGAACGCAGGAAGGATGACGGTCTGCTTTTCGAGGAAGCCGAGATTGCCGCTCCACGCGAAGCTGTTACTGTTTCCGCCACGCGGACCATAGGTGATCGTGAGACTGGTCAGATTCTGCGCGCCGCGGTTCTGTATGAGGATCTGCGGGCGCCCGCAGGTGGGATTGAAACGGCGATTCAGGTTTTCGGTACTCGGCGCGATGATGGCTTCGATGGATGCATCGAGCTGGTGATTGATTGCGCCGTAGGAAACGAGTTGCGATTCGAAGACGTAGCGCCCGAATTCATCGTACTGGCTGTTGTAATCGATTTCGACCTCACTGCCGGTGATATAAGGTGTCAGCTCGAATTCCTTCGTGGTCGCCTCCATGCCCGGACACCAGCCGGCCCGTGCGTAAATCCACGTTCCACCCTGCGGGTACAGCGGATTCGTCGAGCATTCCTGTATGATCTGCCAGCTCCACTGCTGCACGCCGTTGACTTCCACGCTGTGAATCTTCGGGCAGAACTCCGCGCAGTTCGTGGCATTGCTGAAATCATGTCCCGTCGCTGTCGTGCGCAGCTTGAACATCTCTGCTGCGGGATCGAGGGTAATGGTGCGCGGGGGCACGCGGGCCTCGAAATCGTTCAGCGGATACGTCCCCTGCCAGACATTCTCTATTCCGAGCACGTCCCGCGGGGGTGTTCCCTCGATGAAAATGAACTTCATATCCAGCAGCTCCTGGAAATTCCCCGCCGTCAGATGCACGGAATCGGCCAGCAGCGGTGCGAAATCGGTCACGTCGTACACCCAGGTCCAACCCTCGCCGAGGTCGAGTCCAATACCGTACGGCGTGATATAGCGTCCCAGCTCATAGCGATTCGTCAGTTCGAAGGGGGTGTCATAATAGTAGTGATCCACCCTGTACAGCCATGCATCAATGGCGACCAGCTGCGAATCGAGCACGGAGCCGTCCGGAGCGAAGCGGTATGTGTAGTAGGGGGGCCAGACGAACAGCGTGTCGGTCGCGACATTGGCGCGCGCGGTGTCCTCGTACAGCACTACCATCATCGTCGCGTTCTCGACGGTGTCCACCGCGAGTGTTTCTTCGATATGGGAGGTGAAGCTGCCCTGTTCGAAGATCACGTTGGGACGGAGCGTGGACGGCGAGAAATCCTTCACGCGGCTGCCGCCGTAGGAGCGCCACTGCGTCGATATCAGCTGTCCGTTTCGTGTGCCGGCAAGATCGGTCGCGATGCCGCCGCTGCCCTCGTCGAAATCATAGGCGGCCAGGAGCTGCTCGAACAGCGGATCCGCAGCATCGATGCTGCGAAACGCGCGCTCTTTCACCTGTGCCTCGGTCAGCGCCGCTTTCCAGATACGCACTTCGTCGATATGGCCCGTCAGCGCTTCCGCCTTGGAGGAAGAGATGGTCAGGTCCGCGTCGTTGACCGCGGTGAATGCGGGGATGGTGCCGTTGAAACTGAGGTTCTGTCGCACCCCGTCGAGGTACAGCCGCAGGCGTCCGTCCTGCGTGTTGACCGTCCCGTCGTACACCATGGCGATATGCACCCAGTCGCCCTGTATGATGGGCCGGTTCTCGGTGCGT
>JAVVFP010000684.1:0-1674 GCA_032250495.1 Bacteroidota bacterium
GCAGGAAGTCGAAATCGAGAACAACGCGTTGCGCATCAAGAGGGCGGAACTCGAACGCGAGGCCATCATCAAGGAAAAGGAAGCGGAGGTCGCGGGTGAGAAAGCCCGCGTGGTCTTCGAGCAGGAAGTCGAAGCCGAACGCATCGAGCTGCAGAAAAAGCGGCTGTCGGCCGACGTCATCGAGCCCGCCCGGGCGAAAAAGGAAGCCATGGAGCTCGAGGCCAAGGGCGATGCGGCCAAGATCATCGAGAACGGCCTCGCCAACGTGAACATCCTCAACCAGATGATCACCGCCTACAAAACCGCCGAGGGCGACGGGGAGAAGGTCTTCATACTCAACATGCTTCCGGAAATCATCAACCAGCTGGTCGGCACCGTCGGAAAGCTGAATATCGACAAGATCTCCGTCGTGGACAGCGGCAGCGGCAAAACCGTCGGTGGCTTGATGGGACAGCTGCCCAACGCCGTCATCAACCTGAACGAGATCATCGAGAACGCGACGGGTGTCAACATCCTCAGCAACTTCAAGAAAGAGGAACTGCGGGGAGCCACGGAAAAAATCGAGAAGCTGACACGGGACGACGTTTAGCCGCCAGGCCGTCCTGCACGGAAAACCGTATAAGCATGCACATCCCGCCGCCGGCGGGATGTGCCGTTTCGTGCGGTGCGGCAGGGGGAAGTGCAGGGGGGGGCACTTTCACATTGCCTGTTGCGCCGTGGAAGCGTACTTTTCAGGATTATCTTTTCACCCAGAAGAGGACGACGTGAATAAAGCACTTACCCTTCTCCTCGCCGCGGGGCTGCTCACCGCCTGCGGAGGGGACAAGCAGGAGCGGGAAGAAAACGCGGCACGGCAGGAATCCCCGGTCGTACGCATGCCGCTGGCCGAGGATCAGTCCGCCCCCGCTCCGTCAGACGACGCCATCGCTCCGGCCGAAAACATATCAGACGACCAGCTTCCCGACATGAGCAAGCTGAACGGTGTCGAGAAGGATATCTTCAAGAAGACCATCAGCATACAGATGCCGTACTACGACGCGCTCGAGAAATGGGCGGACAATGCGAACAGCATCGAAAGCGGGAATGAGGCGGCGGCGGCCCTGCGCAGGTATATCAAGCTGCAGGAGGACTTCGCGCGGCAGATGCAGCGTGTCGATGCGGAATTCGCCGGCAAGCTCGACCCGAACTACCAGGCCACGCCGGAGTTCCAGCGCGTTCTCGATACCTACATGAATGACCCTGAACTCATGCGCCGTACCGAATACATCATGCGCGCGTACATGGGAATCATCCAGCGGTACAAGGATGATCCCGCCTGCAAGGAAGTGTTCGCCGAAATCGAGCGAATGGCCCGCGAAGCCCAGGGGATGGGGCAATAGCACGCGACATCGCTGCCGCCACTCCGGTAGCGGATGCGTTTTCCCGTTTCGAGGCGGTTCCACCGACGTGGGACCGCCTTTCTATTCTTCGAGGCGGGCGGCCAGTTCTAGCCAGCGGTCGGAAAGCGCAGTGATGCGTGCGTCCAACTCCCTGATGCGTTCCCCGATTTCCGCCAGGCGCGCATAGTCCTCGGAAGCCTCCCCGTTCATTTCATCGCTCAGCTGGCGTTTCTCTTCTTCCAGCGCCGCGATGTCACCTTCCAGCTGTTCATACTCCCGTTCCTCTTTCCATGTC
>JAVVFP010000685.1:0-1671 GCA_032250495.1 Bacteroidota bacterium
CGAACCGCTGAGGGAATACAGACAGAGATCTATGCTGTGCTGCGCGGCGTCGATGCGATCCATGAGCGTGTTGCCGAGACGCACGTCGTCGTCCGCCTGCGCGGCGCCGTCGATGTCATTGTCCGCGTCACGGCTGAAATACGCGTTGATCACTCCCGATGATGTCGCCGAGCGGGTACTTACCCACATGGGCTGCGCGAAACTGGTATCGCTCCCGGCGACAGAGAATGGCTGCACTTTGTAAATGGTCGCCGGCGAAAGATCTGCAATACGCACCTGCTGCTCCACCGCGGGAGCACCGCTGCCGGAAGCGGTGCCCAGTTCGTAGGCATCCGTCAGCCCGTAGCGCGCATGTGCCGCGGCCTCCGGCGACACGGTCCACGTGATGGTGACCGCCTCGGTTTCGGTGGGACGTTGATGCGCCGGCGTGGTGAGTATGCGTGGTCCCGAGGCGATGATATCACTACCGAGGCGCGGCATCAGCTGGTAGCCACCGATGTAGGGACTATTGCGCTGGTACTGGCTGATCACGCCGACGATATCGAAACTGCCGCCCGGCGCCGGCTGTCCCGCGAATGGCACGTCGTTGTCGATACGCACGTCTATTTCTTTTGTGCCGTCTGACAGCGTGTAATTGACGCCGGAACCGGTGACTGTCCATGCCTGCGTGTTGACGGTCACCCCGTTGACCCGCACCAGGCGGCACTCATACTCCTCCATTCCGTTCCTTCCGTCGTCGAGCAGGTCCGTGATGCTCACCACCACGGGAACGAGGGCATTCCCCACTGACGGAGTGGCATCGATCGTGACGTTTTCGATTTCCGTCAGTCCGTTGAACTGCGTGATAGTGCCTGTAATGGTTACTTCGTCGCCGATCTCCACCGCCTCGGTGAAATTGAAATCATACACGGCGATTCCACCGGTGTGATCCTGCAGGTAGCCGGGGGCGCCGAACTGGTCGGCGACGGTGACGACGCCATTGA
This sequence comes from Bacteroidota bacterium, assembly GCA_032250495.1. Classification (GTDB taxonomy): domain Bacteria; phylum Bacteroidota; class Ignavibacteria; order SZUA-365; family SZUA-365; genus BM516. The sequence goes on from JAVVFP010000685.1 coordinate 984, forward strand.
CAGTCACCACCTCACCCAGCAGCAGCGGCACGCCGTTCGCGTCGTTGGCGCGGGCCTCGGCGATCGGCATGGGACCGCCGCGCACGAACAGTGCGGGTGGATTCTGTATGGGCAGGAACTGTGCGTCACCGAAGGTGAGAAGCACGAAAGTGTAATTACCCGTGGCCGAAGGCGCGGTGAGCGCGGCGATGCTGATCACGGCCTCTTCTCCGGCGAACGTGAGCTGATCGAGGACGATAGTGTCCGCCGTGACCGAGATGTCGGCCTGCAGCTGTGCATCCGTCTGCACGTCCGCCGCGTCCCCGCTCCACAGCATGCCGGAGGGAAGGACGATGCGCAGCGCGGAAATGGTGAAATCCGGTGAAGGCCGGAACGTGATGTCGAGCGTGAAGGTCTCAGCCGCCTTGACTTCCGTCAGGGCGATGCTTGCCGTGCCGGAACCGTCGGCAGTGGACGGTTCGGGCGCGCTTGTGCTGCTCTGGGGATTGCGTCCGTTGGACTGCACGACGAAATCCGCCGCGTTGTCGTCGCTGTCCCAGCCGTTTCCGGCGAGCGCGTCACTCCCGCCCGCAGCGAGCGAGGCGGCGGTCGAAGAGGCCGCGGCTTTGCGCTCGACGCTGTTGTCATTCGCCGACTCCCCGTGATTCGGTGCGCCGCTTCCCTCCGGGTCGTTTCCCGAGCCGTATCC
>JAVVFP010000085.1:0-447 GCA_032250495.1 Bacteroidota bacterium
CAACCACGTTGAGCGGAATGCCGAGCACGCGACCGACGTCCTTGATCACGGCGCGCGCGCTGAGTTTCCCGTAGGTGATGATCTGTGACACCGAATCGCTGCCGTACTTTTCACGCGTGTAGGCAATGACCTCCTCGCGCCGGTCGTCCTGGAAATCGACGTCGATATCGGGCATGGAGACGCGGTCGGGATTGAGGAAGCGCTCGAAGAGCAGGTCGTAGCGCAGCGGGTCGACATTTGTGATGCCGAGCGAGTAGGCCACCAGGCTGCCGGCGGCCGATCCGCGTCCCGGTCCCACGCGAATGCCGCGATTTTTCGCCGTGTTGATGAAATCCTGTGTAATGAGAAAATACCCGGAGTATCCCATGGAAGTAATGACACCGATTTCGAATTCCAGGCGGTCGCGGGCTTCCTGCGTCAGTGTCCTGTAGCGCTGCTCCGCACCTT
>JAVVFP010000085.1:457-9498 GCA_032250495.1 Bacteroidota bacterium
CCAGCATGGTCATGTATTCGTCGAGATCCTTCGCGCCCGATTCCGGAGGAATCGGGAAGTCGGGCATGTGCAGAGTGCCGAGCTCGAGATTGAAATCGATCTTTTCCATCACCTCGACGGTGGACTCGATGGCCTGCGGGTAGTCCTTGAAAAGCGCGAGCATTTCCTGCTCACTCTTGTAGTAGTATTCCGAGGTCTCGTAGCGCAGACGGGTGATGTCTTCTGCCTCCCGCACGTCGGCGATGTGCAGGTATACATTGTGTGCGACGTCGTGATCGCGGTTGACGTAGTGGATGTCGTTGGTGCAGATCAGGCGCATGTCCAGTTCCTGCGAGAGCCGCAGCATTCCATCACGGATGATGGCCTCGCGCTCGAGGCCGTGATTCTGTATTTCGAGATAGACATCCTCGCCAAACAGCTCCCTGAGCTCCAGGGCCACATCGCGTGCGCTCTCGTAGTCTCCCACCGCGAGGTAGGTCGACACCACGCCCCCGGCACACGCGGTAAGCGCGATCAGTCCCTCGTGGTGCCGGCGCAGCAATTCCCAGTCGATGCGCGGTTTATAGTAGAATCCCTCGGTGTGTCCGTAGGTTGTCAGTTTGAGCAGGTTGTGATATCCCACGTCGTTTTTCGCCAGCAGCACCAGATGGTTGTAGCCGTGCCGCTTGCCCTCGGGATGCGTCTCGCTGGCATTGCGGTCGAAGCGGGAGCCGCGCGTGACCATATACATCTCATTTCCGATGATGGGTTTGATGCCGGCGCGCGTGGCTTTCTTGTAGAATTCGACCGCACCGAACATCACGCCGTGATCGGTCAGGGCGAAGGCCGGCATATTCTGCTCGACAGTGGCGGTGACGAGACTGTCGACCGTACTCGCCGCGTCGAGCAGGGAGTAGTGGGAATGATTGTGAAGATGTATGAAATCGGCCATGAGAAGGATTTTTCGTTTCGGTCGGTGAAACTAAAATATATCCGCCTCGCGGCGAAAGGCAATCCCGCGCGCGGGCGGAAATCGTCCCCGTGCTCGTTTCGCCTTGTCCTGTATTCACTTGCGTCCCCTGCTCGGCCTGCATTTTTTCCGGGAGCGCCTCCCGGGGATTTCTTATATTTCCCTGACCGGGAAGATGCAAGCGAGTCATGGAGATGTGCATGAGTATGAACGAGGCCCTGCAGGCCTATGAAAACAAGGATTTCGAACGTGCCGCCGCACTGCTTTTCGAGGCGGTGCAGCAGAGTGAGGACGCGGAAACGCGCGAGGCGCTGCGCCTGAAGCTGGCTTCGGCGCAGGACGAGCTGCGACGCTTTCCCGAAGCGCTCGCAGTACTCAGGGATATTCTCGAGGAGAATCCCTCATCCGCGGCGGCGTGGAACAACATCGGTGTGGTCTGCCGCCGTATCGGAAAGCCGGAAGATGCGCGCAAGGCTTTTGAAAACGCCTATCGCCTGGACCCGGAAAACGCCGATCACCTCATCAATCTCGGCGCCATCTGTCTCAAGCTCAGTGACCCGGGCAACGCCATGGATTACCTGCAGCTCGCCACCGAGCTGATGCCCGGCCATCCCCTTGCACACGCGAATCTCGCCCTGACCTTGGCGGTGTTCGGTCGGCTCGAGGAGGCGGAGGACGCCCTGCGCCTCGCCACGCTCTACGGCTTTGAACAGGCGGAAGAGATACAACAGAAAATCGACGCGCTCAAGCAGCTGCGTACGCAGATGCAGCAGGAAAAATCCCGTCCGCCCGAGGACCGAGACAACGAGGACGCCGAGGAAACGGGGACGGCGCATGCCGCCGGGGAGATGGAGCTTCTGCTGCAGCTGGAAAAGGAGATGTTCGCGCTTGCCGAGCAGCGTTACGGCACGGACCTTCCTGCTGCGGATGCCGCGGAGCTCGCGCTGCGGATGAAGGACCTGCGGAAGAGCATCCGCCTGCTCCGCCGCCGGCTCGGGATGGACGAGGTATCGGACAGCGACGTGGTCAAGGGTGTCAATTACATGCGTGACGAGGATGCGGACGCGCGGTGACGCCCCTGTTTTCTTGCCTTTCTACATGCCGCATCGTACTTTCCGTTTTACTTGAGGCGCGCCATCGTTCCCTTCACAACATCGACATCGCGGTGAACAAATCCAGTATCGGTATCGGCGCCGTCATGCTCGCAGCAGCGGCGGTCTTCATCTATTTCGACGACCCTGTCTACATCCGCATCGTCGCCGCGGTGATTTTTGTCTTCGGCGCCGTGTTGCTGTACCAGACACTGTCCCGTTCCCTCGATACCGGCGAGGAGCAGGTCACCGATGGCGAAGCGCTCCCGGAGGAAAATGACGACGATGCGCACACGCAGGCGGCGAACACCGCGGCAGCGGAGCATCGCAGTGTGCCGCGTCCACCGCTCACAGCGCCCACCGAAGAAATCCCGCAGGATCTCTACCGTTTTGACGGGGAGGCCCTGCCGCAGGACGATCCGCGCGCAGAATTCGATTTCCTCACCAACAAGCTGCTGCAGGTCCTCAAGGAGCATGTCCTTGCGCACACGGTGGGACTGTTCTGGATCAATGCCGACCGTGAACAGATCATCATCGGCGAATTCTCCACGGACACCGGAAATTTCACGACGGCGCGACGCCTCAACCTGGGCAGCGACCTGATCAGCCACATTGCCTACGAGGGCAAACCCGAGGTTGTATCGGACATTTCGCCCGCCAGTGAAGGTGATCTCGTCGTGTATTATGACGCCGTGGAAAGCATCAAGTCCTTCGTCGGCGTTCCCATGTTTTTCAACGGCGAGGTCATCGCCGTCCTCGCCGCCGACAGCAAGGCCACGGATGCCTTCGGCCTGGAAACCGTGGCATCCATCGGACGCGTCACTTCCCTGATCAATCTCCTGCTCGGCAGCTACAACCAGAAATTCGATCTCGCGGCGGATGCCCGCATGCTGGGTGTGCTCGATCACCTGCGCGAAGGAATAGAGAACAATCATGACGCCTACGGGATCTCCACGGTTGCAGCGAAGGCGGTGAGCGAAATCATGGACTGGGATTACATCGCGGTAGTGCTGCACAGTCCGGAACGGAAATCCTGGATCGTTGTCAAAAGCCTCGCCAAGGCGGCCAACCTCCCGTTCATCTCCGAAGGTGTCACCGTGGACATGGAGGGGTCCGTTTTGAAAAGCGCTCTCGACGGGGCCGCCGGCGTCATCATCGACGCACCCGCGCCCCCGGCGTACCGCTTTCATGAAAAGGAAGCGATCAATTCTTTCGGTCAGCTTTGCGCGGTGCCGCTCGTGACCTCGCGCGCCTACTACGGCCTGATACTCGTCGAATACAGGGAAAATCACCAGTACGCCGAACAGGATCTCGCCATTCTCCGCCGTATCGCGTCCGCGACCGGGAACGCGATAGAAAACGCCCGCCTCCACGAATACACGCGCAAACACCTGCTGCTGGACGAAGAGACGCAGACCTCCAGCCGCAGCCTCCTCCTGCGCCGGCTCGGCGAGGAGCAGGAACGCATCCGCGAACGCGGCGACAGCGCAGTCTTCTTCCTCGTCAAACTCGACAGTCCTGACGAGCTCGTGCAGAAACACGGGCAGCATCGCATCGAGGACCTGCTGTTCAAGATCGGCGGCACCCTGCTCGAACATGTCCGGCCCTATGACGTGGTCGGACGCTATGATGCCGTCACCTTCGGGGTGCTGCTGATGCATTCCTCACCCGAGGACGCCTACCTGCGCGGTGAGAAAATCCGGAAAAACGTGGCTTCCAACGTCGTTTCCCATGGCGGATCGAATTTTTCCATCTCCATCAGCATCGCCGGCTGCACGCTCAGCCAGTCCTCGGATACCGAACACATCCTGAAACTGGCCCGGCAGGCGCTGGACCGCGCCATTGCCGACGGCGGTAATTGTGTGAAAGTCGTGTAAATTCCCCGCATCCTGCGCCCGCGGAATTGCCCGTTTTTCACTCGATATGCGTCCTTTTTGCTGTTGACAGTTTTCCCGCAATATTGCATATTGAAGTTTGCCCTTTCCGCACTGTCGGAAAAGGGCTGTGTCATGTCCGGCCGGTGCCGCCACACGCGACATGCGGACAGCATGACGACGCCCCGCAGCCTGGAGACCGCAGCATAATCGCTGATCTCCCTTCCCGGGAATTCCATGGTGGGTGGCGATGTTGTGAATGGGAAGGCCCGGCCTTCCGGAACCGGATGAGACAGACCGTCGTTGAACACGGCGGACGGCAGACGCGACAATCGCTCATGCATGTCTTTGTATATCACAATCAGGTGATTGAGTGAGAATATCGAAACAGTATACGAACCGGGAAAGCCAGTCCCTGGACAAATATCTGCAGGAGATCGGAAAGGTCGATCTGCTGACACCGGACGAGGAAATCGAACTCGCGAAGAAGATCAAGGCCGGCGGCGGCGGCGCACAGTCTGCTCTCGAAAAGCTGACCAAGGCCAATCTTCGTTTCGTCGTGTCGGTGGCAAAGCAGTACCAGAACCAGGGACTGTCGCTCGGCGATCTGATTAACGAGGGGAACCTGGGATTGATCAAGGCGGCCAAGCGTTTCGATGAGACGCGTGGCTTCAAGTTCATCTCCTACGCGGTATGGTGGATCCGTCAGTCCATTCTTCAGGCGCTCGCAGAGCAGTCGCGCATCGTGCGCCTCCCGCTCAACCGCGTTGGCGCCCTGAACAAAATCGGCAAAAAGTTCAGTGAACTCGAGCAGAGTTACGAACGCGAACCCAGCGCCAGCGAGCTCGCCGAGGAACTCGACATGACGTTATTCGAAGTGGCCGACACCCTGAAAATCTCCGGTCGCCACATTTCCGTCGACGCGCCTTTCGCGCAGGGTGAAGACAACAGGCTGCTGGACGTCATACAGGACGATCGCCAGCCCAACCCCGACAACACGCTGATGACGGAATCACTGAAAGTCGAGGTGCGCCGTGCGCTGGCAACGCTCAGTGAGCGTGAGGCGGAAGTCATCCGCCTGTATTTCGGCCTCGACCGGGAGCATTCGCTGACGCTGGAGGAAATCGGCGAAAAATTCAACCTGACCCGCGAACGTGTGCGCCAGATCAAGGAAAAGGCCATTCGCCGCCTCCGCCACGCCTCCCGCAGCAAGCAGCTCCGATCCTATCTCGGCTGATATTTCCAACGCCGAACAGTACTCTCACCCCCCGTCCGGTTCGTCCGAGGCGGGGGGTTTTTCATTGCGCGTCACCATCGGAGGCAATGCCGGACTTCGCGCTGCGAGGATTCTTTTATTGGTCATGAATTATTGCATGCACTGAATTCGGGATTGAGTCTTTCCCCGGGGTTGTCTATAATGGAGCACTGTGTGTTGCTTATGTTTCACTCTGGAGACCTCTATGAGGAGAGTTGCGTTACCGTTGTCTGAGAGATTCACTGTGCACGCCATCGGCCTTCTCAACAAGGTGCATCATTCGCATCTTCCGAAAGAGCGCGATGTGCAGTTCGATACCATCCGCATGGCGCGGCATATGAATTTTTCTCTCCGACAGGCCGATGTGAAATCACTGAGCCGGCGTGTCGGACCGTAATCATCACTTTTCTTCGATTTCATGCCCGCCTTTTCCGAGGCGGGTTTTTTTTTGACAGCGCAGTTCCTGCTCGGACGCGCCAGGAAGCGCACAGAAGGAAGCCGTCGACCGCAATTCCGCAACTTCGCGTTTTGCGCTCGGCCTGCAGTTCAGTAGTTTTATATGACTGCCATAATCGAAAGGAGAAAACATTGTCCGTCATTGCATGCTCCCGCTGCGGCCAGGAAAAGGATGCCGTGCAGAAACCCGCGTTCTACAGGGGTGAGGTGCGAGAAAAGCTTCTCGCCAATGCCTGCCAGGACTGCTGGGAAGAGTGGATCAAGATGCAGATCATGCTCATCAACGAGTACCGTCTCAATCTCATGGATCCTTCCACCGATGAGTTTCTCAATAAACAGGTGCTCGCCTTCTTCAAGCTCGACGATGGGGGTGATGTTGCCAGCGTGGATTACGTTCCGCCTGCGGACTGATTTCTCCGCGTGGAGCCGCATCACGAAACTGCGCGTCGACACCCGCGTTCGGTACCAATAACAATGGGCCGCTTCCCGTGGAAGCGGCCCATTTTGCATTCACTGCTTCCAAGAGCATCGGAAGCAGGGAGTGGGCCCTGCAGGACTTGAACCTGCGACCAATGGATTATGAGTCCACCGCTCTAACCAACTGAGCTAAGGGCCCCGGAGTGTTACAACTTAGTGCAGCGTTTCGGGAAAAGCAATAATTCCGCGCGGGGTCGGGAGTAATCCGGACGGGGTGATCCGAATGTCATTGCCGGGTGCGGACAAATTTCGTAAGTTTTCCGTGATTGAACTCAACGGTATCACCCCAGGAGTAGACATGTCAGAACAGGCCACACTGGAAGCGCAGATCGAGGAAGTGATCAACGTCCAGATCCGTCCGTACATTGAATCGGACGGTGGAGAAATTCATTTCGTGGAAATGAAGGAAAATATCGTTTACGTGGAACTCGCGGGAGCCTGCGGAACCTGTCCATCCGCACAGATGACGCTTAAAGGCGGTGTGGAAGCGATACTCCGACGTCGTTTCCCCGAAATTCAGTCCGTCGAGCTCGCCCGCCCGATGCAGGCGCCGTACTCCTGATCTGACGAGAGGAAGTGTTCAGATGAAATTCGTGATCACCCCCCTGCAGGGCGGGGGGATCTTCCATTCCCCGCTCATGCTGCTCCTCCTGCTCTGTGCCCTCCCTGCCGTCGATGCGGTCGCGCTGCATGCGCAGCAGTTCGGGGAACGCCCCGCTGCCTTTGATGCGGTTCAGACACCCACGGACGAGGCGGCGGAGCTGATAGATCCGCTTGAGGTGGAGTACCCGGATTCCGCCCTGCGCAGCGGTATGGAAGGAGTCGCGCTGATCGCGGTGTGGATCGATGAACGAGGCTACGCAGTCTATGGTGAACTGCGTGAGAGCAGCGGGCATGCACTGCTCGACAGTCTCGCACTGCGGGCCGTGCGCCGCGGGAATTTCAAGGCGGCGCGCCGTGCAGGAAAGAACGTCGCTTCGCGCGTGAGCATTCCCGTGGAGTTCCGTTTGCGTCGGGACGAGGAGAACTATGACGCGACCAAGTCCGGGGAACAGCTGCAGCAGGAAGCGGAAGAGCTGCGCAGGGCGAAGCAGATGCTCGAAGAAGAGCGCCTGCGCCTGGAGGAAGAACTGCGCAGACTGAAGAAGGAAAGGGACAAGAAGCTGCAGGAAGAAAAAAAGTAAGGCGGGATTGCTCCCGCCTTTTTTCTGCCGTCGCTGTGCTTCGATATCAGCGTGTCAGCAGGATACGCTGCGTCGCCCGGCTTCCAGCAGCCATTACATGCATGAAATATATGCCGGGCGGCACACCGTGGAGGGAGATGCCTATGCCGTGCGTTCCTGCGTCGAGATGCTCTCGCGTCACTTCCTCCCCTACCCGGCGTCCGAGCAGGTCCGTCAGCCACCAGTGCAGCGTCGCAGGCCTGTCCAATCGCAGCGTAACTTCCGCGCTTTGGCCTATGCGCGCAGGGGTAGGGTGTACGGTGAGAATTGCGAGCGAGGACGGGAGAGACGGGCGTGCGGGAACGGAGGTCACCTTCGCGCCGAAGTAATCGAAACGCGCGAGAAGCGGACCTCCGGTCGCGGCCAGTCCTTCGCCGTTGGCTGCCTGCACACCCCCCATGGGCGCTGTTGCGGGGAAGTGGATGACCTCCGTACCGATCTCGTACCAGTGCATCGCGTCCGAGGAATACGTGGCCGCGAAGACGGAATCCTCAGTCCGTGACAGCCGGAGATAGACGTAATCCTCGACATGGTCAGCGACGAAGTGGAAGTTTGTCTCCCCGTCCACTTCCCATTCCATCCAGACCCCGTTGACGTCAGGGTAGATTCCGCGGGAGACGCGGATATAGTTGTCGTCGTCGATGCGGTAGATCAGTCCTGCGTTGTGATACCAGTGCACCGGTGTGAACAGCAGGAAGGTTTCCATGCGCATGGTACTGTCCGGCGGGACGGGCTGCAGGAAGGTGTTACGGACATTGTTGTACTCGGTCGTGTTCAGGGCGCCGGGCTGCGTCGTGATCTCGAGGTAGCCCTCGGAGAGGCGCCAGTGATCGGACTGTTCGCGCAGAATGGTCCAGAATGGTTTGAGGGCGCTGCCGTCGAAGTCGTCGCGTGTCTGCGCCGGTGCGGCCGGCGCGCACAGCAGCACTGCGAAAATGATGCCTGCAAGGCCTCGCATATACATGATCCGCTCCTCCAATGATGATTGATGCCGTACGCGCCGCGTAACGTCCTTGATGCCGCGTTACCGGCGATTGTTCAGGCATGCCGTACCAGTGACACGGAAGGGAGGCAAAAATTCCCCCGTATTTTGGTCTTGCACTCATCATCGCTGTGCACTAGTATGGAGTGACCTATTCGTCCATCCGATCAGGCCATACAGCTCATGAAGCATTTGCGCACATTTTCCATACAGGCGTTTGTTCTCTCCGTCCTGCTGTTCTTCCTCTCCGTCTCCTCGATTCCGGCGCAGACACTTGACGTCTCTCTCGGGGAGGTGGATTTCAGCCAGCTTCCGCGTGTAACGTTCAAGGCGTGTGTACGCGAGGACGGTCTGATCGTGCGCGGACTCGATCCGTCGCAGATCATCCTGCTCGAAAACGGTGCGCAGCAGGAACTGACAATTCGCTGCCCCGATCCCTCGGATATCAATTCCGTCGTGCTCGTCCTTGACAACAGCGGCTCGATTTTCGCTGCGCTGCCCAAGCTGATCGAGGCGGCGCAGCAGCTCGTCGACAGTCTCGGTCCGAACGACGAGGCGGCGATCGTCACCTTCGGCCGGCAGATCCGCCTCGAACAGGATTTCACGACCGACAAGGCGCTGCTGAAGTCCGTGCTTGATGGTATGGTCGCCAACGGTGGAACTGCGATGTTCAGCGCGACCTATCGCGCCATCGAAGAACTGGAGACGCGCGGCGGCAATCGGCATGCCGTGGT
>JAVVFP010000086.1:0-9469 GCA_032250495.1 Bacteroidota bacterium
GCAGGCCGTCGACCTTGCGCTCCGCGCCCAGCGACAGCGCCAGGGCGTCGCGCGCGGTCATCGACCGTGAGTCCCGCTGCATGAGCATGCGCAGCATGTCCGCCATCTCGTCGGCGTCCACCTGCGTCCACTGTCCCCGGAGACGCACCAGCGGCGTTTTGAGCCGCGCCAGCGCATGCAGTTCCTCGATGGAAACCGCTTCCCCGCCGAGCGTGGCTTCGACGTCGAAATCGAGCAGGGCGTCGAGCGAAAGCTCTCCCGCCCCGGCGTCGCTGTCCGCGGCAATTTTTGCGCGCAGGGACGGTCGCGCGCTGCGTCCCCCGGCCTTCCACCACGCGGGCAGCAGCAGTTCGAAGCCGGCCGCCTGCAGGGCCGCTCCTTCCCCGCGCAGCAGGTTCAGCGCCTCCTCCGCATTCAGCGGTGCCCTCGCGGGATATGTCACGCGCATGCCGCGCGAGACGGGCGGAAACAGCGCCTCGGCCTGACCGAGCGCACTGTAAAGAAATTCGATCAGCTTTCCGTCGCCGGCATGCAGAGCCCGCGCGGCGCGGCTTCGGGGACGCCAGACCTTTGCGAGCGGGAGATGCAGGCTGGCGTCGCCGCGGGGACGTACGAGAAACTCCAGCGTCCATGGCTGCTCTTCCGTGGCAATGAAGACGGCATCGTCGGCCACGTCCCGGGCCGCCTCCGGTTCGCGGAGTCGAAAGGCCAGCACCCATGGCGCGGCGATGCTGCGCTCGATCGGACCGCGCCACTGCGCGAGCCGTGCGGCGAACTCCTCCACTTCCTTTTCCTCCGGCCAATCCACGACGCCCGCAGGCGAGACCAGCGCATCGAGCCACACATCGGCCACACGCAGCGTCTGTTTGCGCCGCGACGTTCTGCGCCGCGGGTGTCCCGCATCCGCCGACGGCGCGGTATCGAACATGTCCAGCGGATCGCGCGCCAGCGCATCGACGAAGGCGCCGAGCAGGCGGTCGACGAGCTCCCCCGCATCCCCGTGCGGCGCAGTCTCATCTGAATCGCCGAGACAGCGCAGCGATGCCGGCATCGAATCCACCAGCTGCGCCCGCTCCTGCTGTCCAGCCGTCCCTGGCATCGGCAGCCAGCGCGCATGCCACTGTTCCCCCTCCCGCCGCAGTGCGGGCAGCATGTCGCCCTCCGACACCAGTGTGCATGCGAGTCGCAGCAATCTGGCGGTCCATGCGAGCGAAAGCCCCGGAAGAATGCCGGGGATGCGCGTACCCTCCTGCACGGCGATGGTGACGAAGTCTATCAGTTCGGTGATGGACAGGCGCAGGGCGTGGATTTTCACCGGGAGGAGCACGGTGCGTGCGCCGACGTCCGGAAGCGGGGCGAGCAGTGGCGAGGAGGCACAGGGACGCTCCCGCCACGCCGGCAGCCAGGCATGGAGTCGGCGCGTGCTCTCGCGCGTGACTTCGAGCACGGGGGAAATCCGTTCTACCGTATCCGCGAGCACGCGCAGCGGGGGATTCATCGCGTGCTGCTGCAGCGCACGCTCCTTTCCCTTCGCGTCGATGGAGCGCACTTCCCCCTGTTCTGCCCAGAGATAGGGTGCGGACTGAAATATGGAAACATGCAGGGCGTTCATTCTCAGTGCACAAAATATCAGATCAGCCGCTCCCGATCAATTCCGTCACTCAGCACACCGATGTCTCCGCACACCGCTGGCGGTGCCTGCCGCTGGCGGTGCATGTCACATCACGGCGCGGTTTCCGCGGCCGGTTGACCGAAGCGGAAGTAGAGCGCGGGAATGACGATCATGTTCAGTCCGGTGGACGTGAGGAGGCCGCCGAGGATGACGATGGCCATGGGCGCCTCGATTTCCTTTCCCGGCTCGTCGAGTCCGAGTGCGAGCGGGATGAGCGCGAGCGCGGCGGTGAGCGCGGTCATCATGACGGGACTCAGCCGTTCGAGCGAGCCGCGCAGTACGGTATCATACAGGCTGCAGCCCTCGTCGCGCAGATGCTGGTAATGCGCGAGCATCAGCACGCCGTTGCGCGTCGCGATACCGAAGAGCGTGATGAAGCCGACCAGCGCCGCGACGTTCAGGATGCCGTCCATGAACATCACCGCCCAGATGCCGCCGATCAGCGCCAGGGGCAGGTTCAGCATGATGAGCAGCGTATGGCGCACGGAACGGAATTCCATGAAGAGTATGACGAAAATGGCGATGATCGACAGCACGCTGAGTCCCGAAATGAGCTGCGTCGCCGCCTGCTCGCTCTCAAACTGTCCCCCGAGCTGGAAATAGTATCCGCGGGGAAAGTGCACATCCGCATCCAGTCGCGCATTGATGTCGTCGACCACGCCACGGAGATCGCGTCCCGCGACGTTCGCCTGCACCACCATTTTGCGCTGCACGTTCTCCCTGCTGATCGAATGTGGTCCGCTGTCATAGCGGATATCCGCGAGTTGGCGCAGCTGCACGCGAGCGCCGGTGGGCGTGTCGACCAGGGCGTCGCGGATCGCGTCGATGTTGCCGCGTGACCGCTCGTCGTAACGCACGACCAGCTCGTAGCTCAGTGTTCCCTCGAGCACATGCGAGACCGCTTCGCCGGCGAAGGCCGCGTCGACTGTCTCCGCGAGCATGGCCGAGGTCATGCCGTACGCGGCCATTGCCTTGCGGTCGAAGCGGATGCTGACCTGTGGGACGTTGGTCTGCTGTTCGACGGCGAGGTCGACAATGCCGTCGATGGACTCGAGTTCAGCGCGCACCGCTTCGGCGAGCCGGGAGAGCTCGGTCAGGTCGGGTCCGAATATTTTCAGCGCGATATTCGCCCGCGACCCGGAGAGCATGTGATCGATGCGGTGTCCCAGCGGCTGTCCAATGGTCGCGTTCGTACCGGGCAGCGTCGACAGCGCCGCGCGCACCTCGCGGAGGAATTCCTCCCGCGTGCGCGTATCGAGCGTGTAGCGCACATCCATTTCCGAGACATTCGAGCCCTGCGCGTGTTCATCGAGTTCGGCGCGACCGGTACGGCGCGCCGTCCCCTGCACTTCGGGAAGCGACAGCATGCGCTGCTCCGCCAGCATCCGATGGCGTCGCTTTCATCGAGTGCCGTCCCGGGCAGCGTGATCAGGGTGATGGTGAGCGATCCCTCGTTGAATTCCGGGAGGAAGGAGCGACCGAGAAAGGGCAGCAGCGCGAGCGCGGAGCCCAGCAGGATCGCCGACACCGCGAGCACCATGCGCCATCGGGGAAGGACGATGCGCAGCGTCCGTTCGTACGCCCGTTTCATCAGGCGAAGGACGCGGCTGTCGCGCACGTCGCCGGAGGTGATCGAGCGCGGAAGCAGGTAGGAAGCCAGCACCGGCGTGATGGTCACGGCGATGACAAGGGAAGCGAGGATGCTGGTCACGTAGGCGATACCCATCGGCTGCAGCAGTCGTCCCTCGAGTCCGCTGAGAAAGAACAGGGGGAGAAAGACGATGATGATGATGAAGGTCGCATGTACGATCGGGGAAAGAATTTCTGTGGAGGCCGAGAGGATGACTGCGTTCGAGGACTCCTGTTCCCCGGGAGGCAGGGCGGCGTTGAGACGCAGCCGCCGGTACACGTTCTCCACGTAAATGATGGCGTCGTCGACGAGCGCTCCGATGGCGATGGCCATGCCTCCCAGCGTCATGGTATTGATGGCGAGATCGAAGAAATCGAACACCAGCAGGGTGACGAGCAGCGAGAGGGGAATCGCCAGCATGGAGAGCACGGTGATGCGCAGGTTCGCCAGGAAGATGAACAGGATGATGACGACGAGTATCGCGCCGTCGCGCAGCGCGCCGGTGACGTTGTCGATGGCGCGTTCTATGAAATCCGCCTGGCGGAACACATGCGTATCGAGCGTGATTCCGGGCGGAAGCTGCGCCCGCATCTCTTCCGCTGCCGCGTCGATCGCCGCCGTCAGCTCGAGCGTATTCGCATCCGGCTGCTTCTGCACGGTGAGAATGACCGAGGGACGCGCGTCGATGGACGCCGTACCGATGCGTGGCGCCGCCCCCATATCCACCTCCGCCACGGCGCGCAGCAGTATGGGCACGCCGTTGCGCGTGGTAATCACCGAGGAGCGAATGTCCTCGATCTCATGCACGAGTCCCCGTCCGCGGATCAGGTATTCGGTACCGCGGTCGTTGTACAGTCCCCCGGAAGATGCCGCGCTGGATGCTTCCACGGCCTGCAGCACATTTTCCAGCGTGAGGCCGTAGGCCGTGAGTTTCTGCGGGGAGACGCGCACCTGGTATTCGCGCACGGCGCCGCCCATGGGAATGACCTGGGCGATGCCGGGAATGGAGAGCAGGCGGCGGCGCACCACGCCCTCGGCGACCTCGCGCAGACGCATCGCCGCGGTGCCGGTCTCATCCACCCCTTCCCCGTCGTGCTGAATGCCGACCAGCATGATTTCCCCCATGATGGAGGTGATCGGGGCGAGGATGGGACGGTCCGCGCGGCGCGGCAGGGCCGCGGAGGCGAACTGCAGTTTCTCGCTCACGATCTGCCGGGCACGGAACACATCCATGTCCCAGTCGAACTCCACCCAGACGATGGAGATGCCGGCTGCGCTGGAGGAGCGGACACGGCGGACGCCGGTCGCGCCGTTCAGGGCGGTTTCGATCGGGAAGGTGATCTGGATTTCCACCTCCTCCGCTGCCATGCCGTGGGCTTCGGTGAGCACGGTCACCGTCGGCGCAGTCAGGTCGGGAAACACGTCCACCGGAAGTCGCAGCGCGATGAACACGCCGGCGATGACGAGCGCGACCGTGGCGAGCAGCACGAGCAGCTTGTTGCGAAGGGAAAATTGAAGCAGGGCGTTGAACATGATATCTACCTGTCGATGAGCCGGATAATCAGTGAGTATGTCCGTGTTCGGGAACGGAGCGGGCCATGGATGCCAGGCGCACGCGCTGCGCGCCGCGCACGACCACGCGTTCTCCCGCCTGCAATCCCTCGAGGATTTCCACATGCCGTTCCCCCCGGCGTCCGATACGGACATCCCGACGCTCGAACGTCTCTCCCCCGCGCTGCACGTACACCGCGTGCACGCCGTCGGCTTCGTCGATGACGGCCTCGCGCGGCACCGTCGGCACTTCCACTTCCCCGCCCGTTTCCAGCATGGCGTCCGCGAACAGTCCGATCGCCAGCACGCCGCCGGGATTGTCGAAGACGAAGGACGCGCGCAGGGTGCGGGTCTGCGGATCGACGATGCTGCCCCGGGCCATGAGACGGCCGTTGAGTTCGCTGATACGGAAGCTGCGCGCGAAGCCTTCCACGCGGAACCAGGCGTCGGTCAGCTTGTCCAGCGCCGCCGCATGCGAGGCGGGCACATGCGCGAGCAGCATCAGGCGCGTCGGATCGACGATGACGAACAGCGTCTGTCCCGCGGTGACATGCTGTCCGGGACGAAAGGCGACGCGTTCGAGGTAGCCCGGCACCGGGGCGCGTATGGCGAGCCGGGCGTCCTCGTCCCCGCTGGACCATGCGTCGGATTCCCTGAGCAGCGCATAGCCGGCGCGGGCGGCGTCGTAGCGGTGCTTCGCATTCTCCAGCCGCTTGTCGGATACCGCTCCGTCGGCATGCAGCCGCAGCACGCGCTCATGGTCGGCTTTCGCATCGAGGTATTCCGCGCGGATCTGTGCGAGTCCCTGGACATTGCCCGGATCCGGTGCGATGGTCGCCAGTCGGCTTCCGCGCGCTATCCAGCTGCCGGGCGAGGGAAGCGTCGCATGCTCCTGCGCGGGAATGCTGCCGTTCACCGGGGCGGAGATTTCCGTCAGGTTTCCCGGCAGGGCCGTGATTTCAGCGGTTACGGAAATGGAGGAAACCAGGGAACGCAGCTGCACGGGAGTCGACGCGAAATCGCTCGACCACTGCTGTTCCTTGCTGTACGCGATATGCGACGCAAGTGCGGCCTCCTCTTCCTCCCCCTCTTCCGCGGCGACCGCACCGACCTGCACCGGGGGCAGCCGGCAGCTGTCGGTGAAGTGCGCGCCGCGATAGACGAGCATCAATTCATGGCGGCCCTCGTTGCGGAAGCGCAGGGGAATGGAATACACTCCCGCACGCAGCGGTTCTTTTGCCGCGGCGCCGGTCCGCGTCCCGTCCGGTCCCGTGGCGTAGAGCACCACGACTCCCTCGGAGACGGGCGACCAGTTGGTGGTGCCGGTCAGATGCACGATGAAGGTGCTGCTTCCCGCATGCGCGGGAGGAGCGTACTCGACAAACACCTCGAGACTGTCCGTCCACCGCGTGACCGAAACATCCGCGCCGTGCGCATGTCCGTGATCCCCGGTCTCCCCTTCCCCGCCGCAAGCGGACAGCAGGAAGGCGAGCAGGGATATGGCAAGCAATCGGTATATCATAATGTTCTCCATGACGGTATCAGGGTAATTCGTAGAAGGGGACGGTGGCGTCGCCCGTGACATGCGCGACGGTGAATGCGGCGCGGAGCAGGGCGACGCGCACGCGCACGTCGAGTTCAGCGCTTTCCATATACGCCGTGATGGCGTCGACATACTGCAGCAGCGTGAACTCCCCTTCCGTGTAGGCCGCGGTGGCCGCCGCGAGCATGCCGTCGTACTCTTCCGGCGTGAGCGTGGCCATCTGCCGCGACTGCCGCGCCAGCGCGTTGTAGGACGAGACGGCAGCGCGGATGTCGCCTTCGATCTGTCGTTTCCTTCCTTCCAGTTCATGCGTCAGCGCCGTGGTTTCCGCCTCCGTCGCCGCGGTATTTCCCTGGTCCCGGTCGAACAGCGGGAGGGGTAGCGAGAGCGCGATCACCGGTCCCCGGAAGAGGTCGGACTGCTGCTTGTAGCCGCCGCCCAGCGTGATGTCCTCCATCCAGCGGCGGCGCAGCCAGGTGCCGCGACGTTCCGTCGCCTCGCGTTCCGCCTGCAGGGCCTGGACGTCCTCTCGCCGTTGCAGACCGATCCGAACGAGCTCCGCGACGTGCAGGGAATCGCTGCCGGGGCGCGGCAGGACGAGCGGCACACGTGCGAGGCTGTCGGACGACAGGCCGAGTGTGAACGCCAGTGCGCTTTCCGCGGCACGCCGCGCTTCGGTCGCCTCGGTGATGCGCCATTGCAGGCGGGAGAGTTCGGTGCGCAGGCGCTGCTCTTCGTAGGGAGATATTTCTCCCTCCGCCGCCCGAAGCGCCGCGGTCTCCGAGAGGCGACGCACGCCGTCCCCCAGCGTCCGCCAGGCATCGAGCGTCCTTCGCGCAGCCCACAGCGTGAGGAAATCCAGCTGCGTCTGATAGCGAAGCGTGGCGCGGTGGCGGGACACGCGGAGGGCGGTAGCCTCCATGCTGCGTTCCGCTGCGTCCACGCGCGGACCGCGCGCGAGCAGTGCGAGCAGGGGATATTCCAGCGTCGCGCTCCACTCCGCGTAACTGCGGTCATCCGCTGTCAGATCTTCGCGCGTGTACGTGGCGACGGGATTGGGAAGGAGTTCCGCCTGCGCATGCTGCGCGCGCGCCTGCGCGAGCTGCGCCTCACGGCGACGGAGTTCGTTGGACTGTCGGATGGCGCGCTCGACGGCGGCCGTAACCGTCATCGGTGCAGCGTCCTTCAACGGCGCGGTGCCGGGCGGTGCGACAGCGTCCTGTGCCATTGCTGCCGGGAGTGACCCGGATACGAAGGCGCACAGCACGATGAAATGAAGAAGGGACTTCATCGGGATAAGCCTCTCTATGCGTGAGAATGCCGGTAATACGGGAGTCATCGTCCCGTATCCGTTCAACTGGAAATGTGGAAGCGGGGAATCAGCCGCGGGAAGGAGGGGAAAGATTCGCGGCGTGGTGGAGGAGTACCTCGCGGAGTGCAAGGTGCAAGTCGCTGTGTGCGGGAAAAGCCGTTCGTCCGTTCCCCGCGTACGCGGACACAACAATGTCCGCCGAAACAATCGCCACACCGGTGACCGGTGCGAGTTGCTGTACAGCGGAGCCGCGATTGCCCGCGGCGGCAAAAAAGCGCAGGAAATTGTTCACCGGCAGGTGATCGTGGGCGTCGGACGGCGCGTCGGATTGCGTATCATCCGTCACGGCCACATGCTGATGATCATCATCATGATGATGACGATGCATCTGCGTGCGCACCTGATCATCGGCCATCATATCGAGATGCACATGATGCTGATGCGCCATGAAGCCCGTCAACGGGAGCAGCAGCAGGAGCAAGACATGCAGCGCGCGGATATGTAAGCGGACGGAATCCATACCGGCAACATCCGAAATAAATTCGTCGGGAGCAAACAAGGCCGCCCTTTACCCCGCTCGCCCCGCTCGCATTCGTAGCATCGGATGAATGTGGAGGAATGCGGATGAATGCGGAACACGGATTTTACGGATCGTACGGATGAACACGGATGAATGCGGAACACGGATTTTACGGATCGTACGGCCTGCCCGCCATAGTCCCGCGCAGCGGGACGAAGGCGGGATGATCTTTTTGGCCGCTGCGCGGCGGGAGACTCTAAATGGGCGACAAGCTCATAGTTACTCAATACACTGAGTAAAATTACTCAGTGTATTGAGTAAACTGCTGACACTCCGCTCAATACACCATGAACTTCCGGGTCTGTATTTCCTCGCCGCTGAGGACGAGGATGTGATACAGTCCCCTGGCGCGGCCGGAGAGGTCGATGGTGGTTTTCAGCTGCTCGCTGCCGGACGGCACGCGCAGGCGCTCGGAGCGGCCGAGGGCGTCGACGAGCCAGATGTCCGCCCTCCCTGCGCGCGGCAGGTCCACGACCACGGTCACCGCGTCATGCGCGGGATCGGGGTATACGTCGATGCGCGGAGTCTCCGGCACCTCAGCGTTTTCGACGCCGAGCACCGAGACCGGGAAAGCGTCTGAGATGTTCTCGCAGCCGAACTCATTCGTCACGCGCACGCGGTAGCTGCCGGTGTGCACGGCGATGTGGAACTGCTGCGTGGCGCCGGGGATGTCCTGTCCGTCACGCAGCCACTGGTACGCATGCGCCGTCCCGGTCGCCAGCACGTCCCCGCTGCGACCGATCACGGGTTTCGCGGGCAGCCGATGCACGGCGACCTGCAGCGTGTCGGAACGGCCGAACTTCCCGTCCGCTGTCCGCACCGTGCAGAAATAGCTGCCCGAGGTCCGTACCACGAGTGCGCGCGTGCTGTCTCCCGTCGACCATTGATATGACGCATAGCCCACGGGAGCCTCCAGCGTGACGCTGTCGGCTTCGCAGAAGGACAGCGGTCCGTCGGCGTCGACCCTGATGCGGAAGGGGACGGTCAGCGCGGGAATCACGATCATGGTTCGGCACACGGTGGAATCCGCGTTCGCCGTTTTCACCCACACTTCGATGAAGTACAGCTTGTCCACCGGCGTGGGCGGGTGTTCGACCATCCACTGCACCGATCCCGACTGCTTTCCGCCCAGGATGTGCGGGGACAGAAGTTTCGTGTTGTTGTCCGGCGCATCCGCGCCC
>JAVVFP010000087.1:0-9436 GCA_032250495.1 Bacteroidota bacterium
TGGGGACGGAAGCTGGACGCCGCCCCGACGCATGCCCGGACCGGTCAACAGCGGAAAGGGAGAGATGTCGCCGCATTTCAGTCCCGATGGCACGCTGTATTTCGCCACGCTCCGCTGGCCGGAGCGGGGATATGAAATCGTGCGATGTGCGCGGACAGGGGACGAAGGCTGGGAGCAGCCGCAGCGGCTGGCCGCACCGATCAACAGCGACGCCAATGATCTCTTCCCGTATCTCACGAAGGACCGGCTGCAGCTGCTGCTCGCCTCCGATCGTCCGGGAGGCTACGGCGGCTACGATATCTGGGCGGGGGAGGTGCCGTACTGCATCTCCGTCGTGGCCGACGTGCAGCTGCGCGAACCCGGGCGCGACGGCAGCGTACGCACGCGGCCCGGACCGCAGGTGGCGATGGAGGTCATCGATGTCGAGAGTGGGGGTACCGTCGCACGCGGACGCACGGATCTCGCGGGACGCTACGCGCCGGAAAACTGCCTGCGTGCGGGACGCGAGTACGAACTGCGACCGGGTAATGCTTCCTGTTACAACGCGGCGGCTCCCGTGCGCTTCACCACACCCGTGCCCGAGGGCAGCACCGCCGCGGTCACGCTGCACGTGGAGCTTGAGCGGCCGCTGCTGCCGGAATTCCAGGTGCTGACCGATACGATTCCCTTCTTTGTGACCGGGTACTGGTATCCCAACACCCCGGCGGAACTCGCGCGTCTGCGCGGCCGCATGGAGGACGGCGCGCTGCCGAACGCGAACTTCATCGATATGAAAGACTATGACTACGATTTCGCCGCACGGCGTGTGGATCGCTGGTTCTCCCATCTCTTCAGTGAAATCGAGAACATGATCGTTCCCATGCTCGACACCTGCTATACGGGGGTGGATACGCTCGTGATTTCCGTAATGGGACATGTGGACCCGCGCGGACTGGCGTGGGGACGCTTCGATGAAAAGGAAACGGTGCGCACCGAGTCCATGACCGTCACGCCGGGAACGGTGATGCAGCGGCAGGACGGCAACATCAAGCTCTCGCATCTGCGCGCGTATTACACGATGCGGATGATTGACCGGGAAATGCGCGGCCGATCCGATCGCTATGCCCTGCTCCGTGACCGCGATCGCATCCGCATACGGGCCGATGGCGCCTACATCGCCGAGGACGCTGTGCAGGACAGCAATGACCCGTATCAACGGAAGTTCATCGTCAACGTGGAAGTGCGGCACGGGCACGACTGAGCTCCACAGCGGGCCGGATCAGTCCTCCTCGATGTAGCGTCCGTGCACGGCACCGAAGGCGTGCAGCTCTTCGTCCATGAGGATGCGCACGAGCAAAGTCTCGCCACGCACGATCCGTGATGGCGCCGGACGCGTATGATCCCAGTACAGCGTGCGCCCCGCGTTCGCCTCCCAGGTCAGCTGCACGTCGTGCTCCCTTTCGTTTCGGATTTTCACCGTGTAATGTGTCCCCGGCTTCATGTCGTTGAGAACGATATTCGTGCTGTCTGATATCGCACCGTACAGTGGGATGAGGCGGGCCGAGAACTGCGTGCCGCGCTCGGTGGGCAGGTGCAGCTCCGCGTCCGCTGTGCTGTGGGAGAGCACGGCGTATTGGACGAGCTTCTGGAACTCGGTATTGATGTTCGCACGCATCCTGTTCGCGCGCGTGGAGATCTGCAGGTAATTGCCGCGCAGGCGGTCTCCCGCACTGTGCGTCCCCTGCACGAAACTGACGTTGTGGAACGCGAAATCCGCGGATATGCCCGTTCCCGTCCTGCGCTGCATTTTGTAGCTGATGCGACGGAGTCCGGTCTTCTCTCCCAGTGAAACGCTGTCGCGCACATCGAGATTGAGTTCGAACAGCGCACCGCTTTTCTGTCCGTATCCCCACTCGTACTGCCACCAGTATCCCGGCTGATCCTCCTGCAGGCGGCCCATCGGATTCCACCCGATCAGTACCGCCTCATTGGCGCGCTCGCTCGTGGGTCCCCAGTACGGGACCGCGTAGGAATGCAGGGCGAAAATGCCGCGACCGCTGTTCGCCGCCCCAGGCCAGGCCTTATCGGTGGGAATGGGGAAGAGCCGAAGCGGTGTATATCCTCGATACGCGCCCGCGCTGTCCACGGGCTGGAAGGTGAGCGGCCGCTGCTGGGCCTGGACGGACAGTGCGCAGATGAGAAGCATACCGAGGGAGAGCAACTTCATCGGGGACCTCGAAGGTGGAACACGGAATGAAATACAGCGATGAGGAAATGTGCGCGGAAAGCGTGAAGATACCAAACCGCGCGACGAGATGTCCTGCGGCAGCGAACCGTGTGATATGCTCTGGGTCCGTCCAGGAGAAGAGCAGAAAAATTAAAATTAATTTATTTTCTCTCCGGGACTTGACTCTCTCCTGCAAATACTGCACATTTGGTCTGTCGTCTCACACGAATACTCTCTCACTCTCACACTTCATGCGGATGAGAATCCGTGGGAAGTTCGATTCCTGCTGTTGCCCCCGGGAATCACGCAAGCCTGCCAGGGGCGTGGTAATAATCAAACGAACTCTTGTAAGGAGTGTGAAATGCTTTTTTCTTTCGACCCTCGTACCCATCGACGATGCCTGAACGGCGCAGCGATGCTCATCGCCGTGCTGCTCTCTACTGGTACTGCGATGGCGCAGCCGGATATCCGCACCGCATCGGACGATCAGTTCTTCTCGGTTTCCGCTGCCATCGGTTATTCCCGCACGGCGTTCAAACAGGCGGACGCATTTTCCGGCATCGAGAAGGCCAGCAGTCCCCAGTACCGTGCCCAGCTCGATTATCGCTTGCACCGCTTCCTCAGTGTCAGTGCCGCGATGAACCTTCTCGGCGGCACCGCCTTTCGCGGTATCAGCCATGTGGACGGCAACGTCGCGCAGAGCGGGGAGATTTCATCGATGAGTGCGGAGGCCGCGATCGCCGGCCATCTCCCGCTGACAAAGATGTCCGCATTATTCGTTCGGGCTGGGGGAGCATACATCAATACTCGTCAGACACAGGTCACCGACGGCAATTCGACGACGTCGCATGCCAATACGTTATCACCCTTCACCGGCGTCGGTGTTGAGGTGGACCTGCAGAGTCATATCGGTTTCCGCATGGGAATGGACTGGTACTTCAACGCCGGTGATCCCACCCGCATGGGCGAAGGCGCCATCCAGGCCGCCTACGGCGGATTCGTTTTCCGCTTCCGCTGATGAATCCCGGGGAGCGCCTCGACCCGGGCGCGTGACATGGTGCAGGACGATGCTTCCTCCGGTGACGTTTGCCCGGTATCGACGCACGCGCGCCTGTCCCGCGGACTCCCTGACGCAGAAGACCGGGAATGAGTGGATATAATCAGGAAATGAATTATATTCGAACGGGAGATGTACGGGGCTTCATGCCCGCTCCCGTCACAGTAATATTCAGCATGGAGGCTGTTATGCGTATTCGCACTTTTATTGTCATCGCCATGGCGGCTCTGCTGACGGCCTGCGGTGCTTCCGTAAATCCTGTGCTGCAGCAGCGAGTCGGCGAATGGTTCGGCAAATCGTCGTCGCAGAGTTATGACGCGGATGGCGCATTTTCCGCTGTCATGCCCTATGCCGTGGGACAGTATGTCGTGCACGGGGTATCGGATGGAGAGGACCATTCGGTCATTCGCACTGCGATCGTCGGCAAGGACGGCGATGCATGGATAATCGAGAGTTCTTCGCTGACGCCGACGGGGGAGAGCATCATGCAGATGGCGGTTTCGGGGATGGAGAAAGTGCAGAAAAGCATGAACCCGGATGATCTCGACATCAAGTGGGTGAAAATGAAGGCAGGGGAGGACGAGGAGGTGCAGAAAATTGATGGCATGGTGCTCTCGATGTCGAAGAGCATGTATGCGAAGGGACTGACGGGGCTGGTGGTGAACTTCGAGCAGAGCGGCGGGACGGCAGCGGCGCGCGTTCCTGCGGGAACCTTCAACGGGTGCACGCGGGCCACGGCGAAAGTGGAAACCTGGATAAAGGATTTCGAATCAGAGGGATACTATCATCCCGCCGTCCCGCTCAACGGCATGGTCCGTTCCGAGAGCACGGACGATGACACGGTGACCGAACTCCTTGAATTCGGGCTGACCGGCGCGAAACGCAGTTTCTGAGCATCCCTCAACGGGAATTCCAGGTCCATGGTGCCGGTGCGCCATGGACTTTTT
This sequence comes from Bacteroidota bacterium, assembly GCA_032250495.1. Taxonomy (GTDB): domain Bacteria; phylum Bacteroidota; class Ignavibacteria; order SZUA-365; family SZUA-365; genus BM516. Next base: position 4,211 of record JAVVFP010000087.1, read on the forward strand.
TTATTGAACGACGAGTATCGCGTTGTAGCCGCCCGCGCCGTCGGCGATGAGACTCGATGAAAGGGGGCTGCGCTCGAGCCGTCCGTCGACGCTGAACTTGTACTGGTATTCTCCCGGCGGGAGGGGGAGCGTCGCCGACCAGCCAGCACGCGTGCGCCTCATCGGTGTCACGCCCGCCTGCCACCCGTTGAACGACCCCACCACGGAGACGCGCTGTGCCGATGCGAATCCCGGCAGTATGAACTCCGCGACGGCCGGACGGGCACGCCGTTGCAGGCGGAGGATGCGTTTCACCTTCCATGTCACCATGTCGTCCGACACCTCGTCGAGCACGATGAGCGAGTCGTTCTGTCGGATATCCGTGCTCCGCAGGTAGGGCGGACCGCCGCGTTGCGTGCGCCGGATGACCCATTGCGCGGGAGACAGCACTCTCTGCAGTCCCTGCACGGTGTACGCGTGTCTTTCCGTCCCGGTCTCCCCCGCACGCGTGATGCTGAACACGAGACTGTCGGTGTCGAATACGCAGGCGTCGAAGCGCTCGCTGATACGCTGCTCGTCGAAACTGCAGGTACGGATAATGAGTGTCGCGGCGTCGAGACTGCGGCGGATGTCGCACGTGACAGGCGAGGACTCCGCCACGCCCGCGCTGTCACGCACTTCGAGTGACCCTGTCCAGTATCCGGACATGCCCTCGTACACGAGGTTGTGTCGTGAGTGTTGGGCGTGGATGGGGATTTGGGGAAGGAGCAGGAGCAGAAAAAGGGCGGTCGCTTTCCTCATGACGATACCGGCGAATATGGTTGTGATGACTGCACTGGATAATAGTGAAAATCTAATCGGTTATCAGGCCCGTGGCCACGAACCAGAGTACTGTCCGCGGTCTCTGCCCGGTGATACGCTCCCATGCATCGCGGTACGCGGCGACCTGGAGGCGGTACTGATCGACGCGCGGATCCTCCGCGTCCCGCACGTCATCCGTTTTGTAATCGACGATGGTCCATCCCTCCTCGTCCTCGAACACAACGTCGATGATGCCGCTCAGGGCCGTGGGGAGGGCATCTTCTCCTGTCGTGACCGGGGCACCAAAGGAGAATTCCGGGTAGCAGCGTGTCGCCTGGCGCATACGTTTCCAGAGTGGATGTGCGGCGACATCCGAGAGAAGTTCGCGCAGCCGGGGTTGCAGGGCCACGTCCACTTCAAATTCCGCTGCGACCTGGTCGAGAAGGTCGACAGCCTGCTGCACATCATCGCGCAGGGCTGTTTCAAGGAGTTCGTGCACCGCCTTGCCGAAGTCCTTCCCCCCGCCGCGGGCGGCTCCGGGACGGTCTTCGTCCTCACCGTGCGGGTGATGTCCGGCAGGGCGGGAGGCGTGCGCGAGGCGACTCGGACTTTGCAGTGCATACCTTTTCACGCCCGCTTCCTCCCGTCGCCGCGCGATATCCTGCGCTGCCTGCAGCGGGGAGGACGGACCGGCGTTTTGCTCCGTCGCGCTCGACCGTGCTACGGGGAATTGCGGAGCGTCCTGCATCGCGCCCGTGAGCAGGATGTCCCAGCTGTCCGCTTGCGTCGATTCGTTTGTCCTGCGTACGACGATCAGGGCACTTTCCGCCCGTGTCGCCGCCACGTACTGCAGGCGCTCCCGCTCCGCGTCGAGAAAGCGCTGCTCCGCGCCGCGCACTTCCTCCCAATCGCGCGGGGCGGCGACCTGTATGCCGCCTCCGCCGGGAAAACGCTGCTGAACGCGCATCACGCCACGGGGCGGCTGTGCGCGGCGGTCGATGCACACCGTCTGCCGATCCCTGCCGCTCTGCTGCGACGAATGCCTGGCCAGTATCACCACCGGCGCCTCGAGTCCCTTGGCCTTGTGCACGTTCATGATGCGCATCGCGTTTTCATCCGGGAACAGCGCCATGCCGTCGATGCGGCTCCGGGCCATCGCCGTGTCCAGCTGCGCCACGATCGCGGCCAGGGCGAGTCCGCGGGCGGAGGCATGCTGAACGAATTCGACCAGGCGCTGCAGCGTACCGGCGCGCAGGTTGCCGCGATCCGCGGCGGCGGTCCATGCCATCAAGCCGGCTTCCTCGATGATGCTGCCGACAACGGCTGCGGGTGGAAAAGAACGGAGCAGGCGGACTTTCCCCTTGAGAAAGGCCAGACCGTCGAGTATGCGCGGATCCGCGCCTTTGATGACGGGTGAGAAAAACGTGAACTGTCCCCCGCGCGCGCGGTAATCCGCGAGCGCCGCGTCGTCCGCACCGCAGTAGGGGCCGCGCAGGAACGCCACGACGGAAATCTCATCGAGAGGATCCGCGAGCGCATGCAGGATATGCATCAAGGGACGGAGGGTGTCCCCGTCCCGCAGCGCGTATCCGCCGGCCACGGTGACGGCGATGTTCCGCTGCTCCATCGCCGCGGCAAATGCATCGATGCCCGCATTGGTCGGGGTCAGCAACAGTATATCCCGCGGCGCGAGCGGTCGCAGAGTTTCGCTGCCGTCGTCGTGGCGCACGGGGATTTGAATATCAGCGGCGAGCGCGGATGCCGTCCAGTGTGCGAGCAGCGCGGCTTCCTGCTCGAGCATGGTCGCGGGCGACCGCATGCTGCCGTAGGTGATGGGCAGCGCGTAGGTCCCGCGCAGGGTGCCTTCCGCCGACCGCACGGAGGAAATGGGACTGTGCCGCGCCTGCGCGGGACTGTCCTTCGCCGGGAAAACGGCAGCGAAGCGCTTGTTGACCCAGTCGCAGAGCGCGGGCAGCGCACGGAAACTGCTGCTCAGATACAGGCGTGCGGGGCCGCTGTTTTCGAGAATGGACGCGACGGCATTGTAAACGCTGATATCCGCGCGGCGGAAGCGATAGATGGACTGCCGCGGATCCCCGACAATGAAGAGTGCGCCGGGACGGGGACGCAGTTTTCGCCAGTCGCGTTCCGCGTGGGCGTCACCGACGATATACAGTATGATTTCCGCCTGCACGGGATCGGTGTCCTGGAACTCGTCGACGAGCAGGTGCGTGAAGCGCTGCTGTATCTGCGTGCGCACCTCCGCATGATCGCGCAGCACGTCACGTGCGCGAAGGAGCAGGTCATTGTTGGTCAGGAGTCCGCGCCGCGCCTTTTCCGCGTGCCAGTGCGCCGCGATGTCCCGTGCACGGGTGACGATGAGGGGATAGAGGTATTCTTCCCAGCGACGCAGGGCGGGATCGACATGCCGTTTCGCGAAGTCGGCAACGCGATCCCGGACGACGGTTTTCGGGTCGTCGACCATACCTCGCCACGACCGCAGTCTCACGAGTCCGGCACCACGGCGAAAAGGGGAGAGCAGTTGCACGACCTGTGCGCTGTCGCTGGCGTGGCGCCATTCCCTGCGCATGGTGGCGCGAAGCAGTTGTTGCAGATCGTCCTCCCTGTCCGGCGTGGCGCTCGGCGAGAAAAGTCCGTCGAGATCCTCGACCAGACGCACGAGTTCCGCGTGGGCGTCGGTGAGATCCGGCTCCGGAACGCCGGGGGCCGGGAAGTACACATCGGGATGTGCGCAGAGCTGGAGGTAGGCATCGCGCAGAGCCGCCAGCGGTATGTCCCGTTCCTCGAGCAGCGCGGTCGCCGCCGCAGCTCCGCCCCCCACGCCGCGCATGAAGTCGTGGAACACCGCTGTCTGCAGCATGGCGGCTTCCGTCTCGTCGACGACGGTGAACGCGGGGGCGATGCCGGCTTCGAGCGGATGCTCCCGGAGCAGCGTCGCGCAGAAGGAATGTATGGTACCGATGAACGGTCGATCGATCTGGTCGATCGCCGACACCAGGCGCGCGCGCTCTTCCGGATTCGTGGACTCACGGATGGCGGAGCGAAGCGCCTGCGCAAACTTTTCCCGCAGATGTCCTGCCGCCTTCACGGTGAATGTCATCGCGGCAAGATTCGCGATCTGCGCGTGGCCTCCGCGCAGCAGCGCCATCATGCGCGCGACCATGCTGGTGGTCTTCCCGGTCCCTGCCGCCGCTTCGACGAGCAGCGAGCTGGCGAGGTCCGTCGTGATGCGTTCGCGGTCGGCGTGGTCAGCGAGGCGAGAGCGATCAGTCATGCTGAAGCCTCCTGCAGGGTTCGAGCATCCGGTTCTCCGGATCGGCGATTTTGCCGGCGCTCTGTCCGGTCACGACCGCTGCCTCCCCGCAGAGGTCCGTGAAATCGCAGTTGCGGCAGTCACTTTTGCGCGTGCTGTGCGGGAATACGCCCGTGGTGATCAGCGTGCGCAGCGCGCCGAGCACGTCCGGCAGCACTGCCCGGGCATCCGGCATGCGGACCCGGCTGCCCTGTGCCTGTTCACCGAGATAAAAATACTCGGACCGCGGTGGCTGCGCACCGGCGATGTCGGGCAGCAGTGCGTGGACAGCCTCCACGTACAGGGCGTGCTGGAGCACCCGTCCCCCATCGAGTCCTTTCCGCGGATCGCAGCGCATCCGGCCGGTCTTGTAATCCCGGACGAGCGTGCTGCCGTCCGGCATGCGGTCCACGCGGTCCACCGTTCCGCTGACGGACAGCGCACCGTCCCGCAGCGAGAGTTGCAGCGCTGGAAGCACGTTACTGTCCGCGTGCGCGTGACCGAATGCGCGCTCGAGCGCCAGCGGGGTCCCGCCGCTTCTGCTTTCCTCCCTGAGGAAGACCGCCAGCATGTCCCGTATGCTCCGCGTCGTCTCCTGCCGCGCTGCGGTGGTCGGAACGGGAACGCGTGCAGCGAGGCTGTCGAGTACGTTGACGGCGATGTGTTCGAGCAAGTCGCCGTGTCCCCCGTGAACGGGCAGGGCGTCCTCGGCCAGGAGTCTTTCCATGAACAGATGCAGAATGCGGTGTACCGCCTGCCCCTTCTGCGCGGGATCAAGCCAGCGCTCCTCGTCCGCTTCCCATGGATGCGGGGGATGCAGATGAAGAACCGTCTGCAGGAAATATCGGTAGGGGCATGCGGCGAGAGTCTCCAGGCGGGAGGCGGAGATGGGGTCCGGTACCGGGTGGCCGGCATCAGGCGGCGGGACGTACCCGTCGCAGACGCTGAATCCCGTCTGACACCGGACTTCCTCCGCACGCGTCCCGCTGTCGAGCAGGGGGGACGCCGCACGCATGCCGCGACGAATGGACGTGCTGCCGAACTGTTCGTACTGCCGCAGCCACCACTCGCCCATGCTCAACGCCACGGTATCCGGGGCCGCACCATGGACGCGGCCGCAGGCCGTGCGCAGG
>JAVVFP010000088.1:0-9412 GCA_032250495.1 Bacteroidota bacterium
GCCGGCGTCGCGCTCGCGCCGTACGACCCGCGCGGCCGCTTCCGCGGCGGCGCCGTCGATGGACGCGCCTCCGGCGCGCATGCGCGCAAAGGTCGCGCCGAAGGCATCGCCACAGCCGGTGGGATCCACCGCAGCAGGAACGCGAACGGCGGGAACATGCCGGGGAGCGTCGGTGGTGGTGAAAATGTCCGCACCGTCTTCCCCCCGCGTGAGGATGAAAATTCCGGTGCCGCTCTCCTCCATCAGCTCCCGCACATAGGCCGTGTCGGCGCCGCTGCGACCGGTGAGGGCGACGAATTCACGTTCGTTGCATTGGACGATGTCCCCCGCTGAGAACCACTGTTTCCACTGCGCCGCGGGCGCGGGTTCACGGCGGCCGTCACGATGGACGCGGTAGGCGATCATGTGCAGGTCGATGAAGACGAGCCGTCCTTCGCCGCGCAGCGCTGCGGCGTCCTGCGGCAGAATGTCCTCACCTGTCATGAGGTTGCAGTACACGAGTTTCGCCTCGGCGAGCAGCGGTGCGTATCGCTCGCGCGGAACCGGGGCAAGACTGCGCACGAGCTGCGTGTTGTACTGCGCGGGAGATTCGTGGAAGAGGCGCACGCGCGTGTTCCCTTCGGGCACCTGCCAGCAGGAGGAAAAATCCACGTGGCGGAAGCGCATCGCCAGATCGTCGACGATGTCCGTGGCGTCGCTCCCGAATGGAAATACCGGGACGACACGGTCGTCTTCCTCAGCCAGGGCGTCGAAGGCCCCGAGGGAAAAGGTGATGCCCCCGGCCGCGTGATAGACGCTGCCATCCCATGCGTGGATTTCATCGAGGACCAGGTGTCCGAGCACGAGCGTCGTCATTCCTGCCGAACCTGCTTCCCCCCTCCCCGCGGCGAAGGCTGTTCCTGCGTGCGCTGTTCCTGCGTGCGCTGTCCCTGCGTGCGCTGTTCCTGCGTGCGCTGGCCCTGCGTGCGTTGTTCCTGCAGGCGCTGTTCGCGTTCACGCAGGCGCTTCTCGCGCTGCTCGAGTTCATGGAGTTTCTCGTTGAGCAGGCGCATTTTCCGCTCGTACGCGGACGCGGGCGGCTCCTCTTCCTCGAAGTCGTCACCGGCGAACACGCGGCCGAACAGCCAGTGCTCCCGCATGGCGCGCAGGCTGTTCGCTGTCTGGTTGGCGGCATTTCCGGTTTCGTAGCCGACGTCTATCAACGTCGAGACCAGCATCACGAGTGAATCGTACAGGCCACGATCCTTGGTCAGGGCGCCGAGCGTTCCCTCGCCATTGTTGATGTTTTCGATCAGCGTCGCCGCTTCCTCGGTGATGCGGCCGGTACTGCCCATGGCGGTGTCGGCCTTGTTGGCGATGCGCTGCAGCGTTTCCGCGCCCTCGATCAGCAGAATGGAGAGTTTATCGAGCTGCGCGTTGGTTTTGCGGAGGCCCTCCTCGGTCTCGGTGACGATGCCCGCGAGACGATCGTAAATCTCGTCGTCGGTCAGCAGCCTGCCGATGGTTCCCGAGCCGTTATTCAGATTGCTGAGCAGCGTGTTGAGTTCTATCATCACCGCTTTCGCCGTATCGGTAATGGACGTCACATTGTCGGCGAGGCTGGTCAGTGCGAACGGCGGCACGCCCTCGATATAGCCGTAATCAGGGACGCGCGGCGCAGACTCGGAGCCGATGCTGATATTGATGAATTTGTTCCCGACCAGGCCCTCCTGCTTGATCTCGGCGCGGGAATCGGTCTTGATGAAGGGACGCACCTCGTCGCTGATGCGCAGAAGGAGGCGCACGCTGTCCGCGTTGCCGGTGAGGGAAATATCGGACACCGTGCCGACGTTGTAGCCGGAGAGCACGACGTAGTTGCCGGGTTTGACGCCTTCCGCGCTGGAGAAGTTCACCTGCACATAGAAGACGGAAGTGAAGAGCTGACTTTTCTGTCCGACGTAGAAAATCGCCGAGGTGAAGGCGAGGACGCCCAGGAATATCAGCAATCCGACGCGGGCTTTTGACAGACTGGTTTTTTTCATACGGCGACCTGGAAGAATGCACGGGTGTATGGATCGACGGACGACTTCAGTTCATCGTAGCTGCCCTGATGCTGAAAGACGCCGTCGTCCAGTATGTAGATACGGTTCGCGATGATGCGGGCGCACTCGAGATCATGCGTCACGGTGATGGATGTGATGCCGAACTGCTCCTCGAGGTTGAGAATCAGCTCGCTGATCTCGCGCGCGGTGATCGGGTCGAGTCCGGCCGTCGGTTCGTCGTACAGGACGATGCTCGGACGCTTGATGATGGCGCGGGCGAGTCCGATACGTTTTTTCATACCGCCGGAGAGTTCCGAAGGCATCCTGTCGACGGCATCCTCGAGTCCGACCAGGCGCAGCTGTTCGAACACACGGTCGGTGATTTCCTCCTCGTCTGCGTCGGTATGCTTGCGCAGCGGGAACTCCAGGTTCTCGCGCACGGTGAGTGAATCGTACAGCGCGGCGTACTGGAAGACGTAGCCGATGTGTTTGCGCAGTTTGTTCAGGTCCCGGGTTTTCAATCCGATGACCTCGCGGTCCATCACCCGTATGCTGCCGCGTTCCGGTCGCAGCAGTCCGACGATGCTTTTGAGCAGCACGCTTTTGCCGATGCCGCTGCGGCCGACGATGACGTCGCTTGAACCTTTGTGCACCCGCATGGTGATTCCCTTGAGCACCTCGTGCTCGTCGAAGGATTTCCATACGTCCTGCACGTCTATCAATATGTTGTCGTTCTGCATCAGTTGCCGGATCCGAATAATAGAAATGTCAGCTGGATGATGACCATGTCGAGAAAGATGATGTTGAGAGAGGCCAGGACCACGGCGGTGGTGGCCGCGCGTCCCACGCCCTCGGTGCCGCGGCTCGTGTTGAAGCCCTGGTAGGCGCCGATCACGCCGATAATGTAGCCGAAGGCGAGCGTCTTGCCGATACCGGGCAGGAGGTCATAGAAGGTCAGTGACTGTATGACCTCGGTGAAATACAGCTGGAAGCTCGAGTTGAAACTCAGCCATTCTGCCAGAAAACCACCGAAAATTGCCAGGAAGTCCACGTACGCCGTCAGCAGCGGCAGGATGATGATGCAGGCGAGGACGCGTGTGACCACGAGGAAGTTGTACGGGTCCACGGCCGAGACCTCGAGCGCATCTATCTGCTCGGTGACCTTCATCGAACCGACCTCCGCCCCGATGCCGGAACTTACGCGTCCGGCCACGATCAGCGCCGTGATCACCGGACCGAGTTCGCGTACGATGGTCAGCGCGATCATGGCGGGAAGGAAGGCGCCTGCGCCGAAACGGTCGAGTGTCGGACGGGACTGCAGCGCCAGGATCAGTCCCATGATCACTCCCACCACGGTCAGCAGCGGCAGGGATTTCGCTCCGAGATCGTCGAGATGCTTGCGCACCTGCCCCAGTTCGTACGGCGGCAGGAAGACGTAGCGGAAGAAGCGCAGACCGAAGACGGTGATCTTGTACACTTCTTCCATCGAGCCGCGCAGTCGCTGCCGCGTATAGTGGAAATAGGATATTTGCGGTCTTTCCCGTCTGCTCACATTTTTCTCCGTTCTGGAGTATCATCAAACCTATGCAAATACGTCCCTTTTTCCAATGTCATTGTCCGCCGCCCTTCTTCCCGTCTTCCCCGAACGCGCGCAGCCACCAGCGCACTTCGCTCTCGGACACCGGGTGGGTCTTCAACTGCATTTCCTCACTGTCGCCCTTCTCCGCCTTGCGGGCGGTGATGAACTCCTGCGCCGTGCGCAGGTCAGCGCCGCAGGCCGCCGCATGGGCGCGCACCTCGTTGTCGGAGGAAACCACGAGGCACATGCGTGGCTGGCGTTCCTGTTCGAGATGCATGCGTATCCAGGAATCCGCCGTCCGTGTCAGCGAGAAGACAACATTCACGCGTGCGCCCGCACCGATCGCGTCCCCGTGTCCGTCGAACACCACGACCACGTGTCCCAGGCTGCGTGCGCGGCGACGAACGAGTTCAACAAGTCCGCGCCGGGCCGCGTCCGCGTTGGACTGCATCAGCCGCTCGAGCCGGGATATTTTGCGCAGCACGTTGTATCCGTCGATATAGGTTTTCTTGTACTCCATTGCTGCAAATAACGCACTGCGCGCGAATCCGTCAAGCGCCGTGCACTTCTGCCACGGCCGCCGCCTGCCGGAAATAAAAGACCCCCGCAAGGCGGAACCACGAGGCGGGGACCGCAAGGTGGGAACCGCGAGGCGGGGGCTCTTTCCGGACCGCGGGAACGGTCAGAGGTTTCCGCGGCGCTCCTGTTCGCGTTCGATGGAGACGAACAGCGCCTTGAAATTGCCCTTGCCGAAGCTCTCGGCGCCCTTGCGCTGAATGATTTCAATGAACAGCGTGGGACGGTCCTCCACGGGCTTGGTGAAAATCTGCAGCATGTAGCCCTTGTCGTCGCGGTCGACGAGAATGTTGAGCTTGCGCAGCGGCTCGATGTCCTCGTCGATGGGGCCCACGCGGTCGAGCAGGTCGTCGTAATAGGATTCCGGAATATCGAGAAATTCCACGCCCTGGTCCCGCATGCGGGAAATCGTTTCGATGATGTTGTCGGTTTCGATGGCGATGTGCTGGACGCCGGGACCGTTGTGGAAAGTGATGTACTCCTCGATCTGGGATTTCTTCTTCCCCTTGGCCGGCTCATTGATCGGGAACTTGATCCACTTGTTGTGATTGGATACCACCGTCGAGCGCAGCGCCGAATACTCGGTGGAAATATCCTTGTCGTCGAAGGAAACGAAACGGGAGAAGCCGAAAACCTCGGTGTAGAAGTCGACCCATTCCTGCATCTGTTCCCAGTCGACATTGCCGACGATGTGATCGATGTACTTGAGTCCGACGGGCCGCGAGAGCGTATCCTTCGGCGTCGCGATGAAACCGGGGAGGAAGGGGCCGTCGTAGTCGATGCGCTGAACGAAGGTATGCACGGTGTCGCCGTAGGTCGCGACGGTCGCAATCTTCGCTTTGCCGTGCTCGTCCTCGATGATCTGCGGTTCACGAACGGGACGTGCGCCGCGTTCGACCGTGGTCTTGAAGCAGAATTCCGCGTCGCCGGTTTCGAGCGCGATATCGCGCACGCTGTCGCCGTGCTTGCTGAGGAAGGGAATGATGCCGTCCTCGCTCAGCGGTGTGGTGAGGATGATGCGCACCTTGTTCTGCTGAAGCAGATAGGATACGCGATCCCGCACACCGGTCTCCGGTCCCCGGTAGGCCACGAGGGAAAAGCCGAACGCCTGGCGGTAATAGTACGCGGATTGCTTGGCATTGCCACTGTAAATCTCAACATGATCGACCGCGCGCAGCGGCAGCAGATCCTGCTTGAGTTCCTGTGATTCTACCTGCATGACAACTCCATTGTATCTGGTGTAAAATTATACTGTGTTTCTGTCAGGCACGGACAATACGCTTCCCCTCGTCCAGGGAAGGATCGCAGCATTCGGGAAACAATGTCCGTGCGAGCTGATACAGAAAGATACGAATGTTCGGGAAAAACACCACGGGACGAAAAGCGACGGAGCGAGAAGCGGGGATACGGGCGGACAAAAAAAATCCGTCTCTGCTCGCCGTGGTGATAGCGCGGTGATGAGCGGACAGAGACGGAACAGATTGAGAGGGGTATTGCTGCAAACGGATTCCGGGACTGCGAAAGAGCGTCAGAGGAGAGCGCGACGCCCGATCCCCGGGAATGTGGATACCCCTCTCAATTCATGGGTACGTATTTTTTAGAAGCGTTGACATCCCGCAGGCGACGGGCGCGGTCCTCGACATGCGAGAGCAGGGTGTCGAAGTCTCCGGATTTTTCGTAAAAGCCCTTGATTTCACTCTGCTCGAAAGAGCTCCTGTCGATCTCGGCGAGCAGTTCCGAGTAAATGCACACCTCCGTGTGGGGAGAGTAGTGCGGGACTTTCCGCAGTACCGCCCTGTTGCCGTGACTTTCCAGGCGATGGTCGAGCAGCAGCAGGTCTGGCTGCAGTTCCAGCAATCGCAGAATGGCATCGTCCGCGCTGGCACAGTAGTTGACCGTCGTCACTCCCGGCAGGTTCCGCAGCAGCCGTTCAAGTCGTTTGCCCACATCAGGCATGTCGTCCGCGATCAGTATCTTCATCAGGGCATCCATACAGCGGAGGTGTGTTACAGATCTGATGCCAATTTACGGACGTGTCGCGTTCTCCGCTGTACGCAGGACCTGCGATTCCGGCCTGCTTTTGCCGTCAAAGGTCCTGCTGGAAATGCGAAGCCGCGATGTACGTATTTCACGTACATTCAGTATGTCCCGTCGATGAGCTGTCGGTCCACCGCGTAGCGCACGATTTCCGCGGTGGAATGCAGGTCCAGTTTCTGGAGGATGCGCGTCCGGTACGTGCCGACGGTGCGCGCACTGATGGCGAGCAGCTCCCCTATTTCCTGGTTCTTCCTGCCCTTGGCGATCAGCAGCATGACCTGGTATTCACGGTCGGAAAGCGTTTCATGCGGATGCTCGCCCTTTTCACCCTGGAAGGCGGAAAACAGGTGGTCGGCAACGGACGGTGTGATATACCTTCCACCACCGTATATCCTGCGCACGGCGCTGACCAGTTCCTCGGAAGCGGAATCCTTGTTGAGATAGCCCGCGGCGCCCGCCTTGAGGGAACGCACGGCGAGAACTTCTTCCGGATGCATGGTCAGCACCAGGATTCCCGTCTCGGGATACATGTTCCGAAGGTCCTTGATCACGTCGAGACCGCTGCGTCCCGGCAGCGAAATATCCAGGAGCAGGATGTCCGGTCGGGACCGTTCCATCAGGTCCAGCGCTTCCTCGGCGCTGCCCGCTTCGCCCACGATTTTGACATCGTCCTCCAGCGTGAGAATTTTCTTCAATCCCTCACGTACGATTTGATGATCATCCACCAGTGCTACCCGTATCATGGCTCTCCTTTTACTGTAATCCGGGTGCCGTATTCAAAGGTGTTGCAGCACTACTATTCCGATAAACGCACAATATGAACGCCGTAGAGGGGAATCAGTACCTTATAAACACGGAATATTTACCACTGAACATAAATACGCAATTCCCGCGTCGAAAACAATCATGTGACCAGCGCACTATCATGTAACCCGCGCTTTATCGGCCGGCCGCTTCCGGGGTATCGCTTCCGTTTTCGTCCATGCTGCGCTGAATGGGGACGGAGACGCAGACGCGGGTACCGCCCTCCCTGCCCTGGCGGACGTCGATGCTGCCGCCGAGAAGCTCCGCCCTTTCGCGCATGCTGATCAGTCCCATGGAAGTAATCTGTTCGTGGTCCATTCTGGGAATGCCCACGCCGTCGTCCGCGATTTCCAGGAAAATGTGCAGATCGCTCTGTCGCAGTGCGACGCGCATGTTGCGTGCCCTGGCGTGCCGCAATACGTTCGTCATGGCTTCCTGCGCGATGCGGTACAGGGCCAGCGCCGTGCGGGGATCGAGATCGACGGCGATATCCTCGATGCGGTCGGTCAGCTGCAGGTCATTGCGCCGGGTGGTGTCATGTGCGTGCTGCCGAAGGGCATCCGCGAGTCCGAGTTGATCGAGCATTCCGGGACGCATTTCCCAGGCCAGGTGGCGGGCCTGGGAGATGAGCTGTTCGACGAGCGTGCCCATTGATTGCATGGCTTCATCCTCGTCCTTCGCATTGCCCCGGCCCTGCTTGCGGATGCGGCGAAGGTAGGAGAGGTCGATCTTGAGTGCCGTGAGCGATTGCCCGAGTCCATCGTGGATTTCACGGGAGAGGTTGAGTCTCTCCTCCTCGCGGACCCGGTCGAGTCGTTCTGCGAGGGCGCGGAGTCTGCTGCGGCTCAGCAACAGTTCCCGTTCCGCCTCTTTGCGGAGCGTGATATCCCTCCAGAAACAGAGCAGCACCGGTTTCGTCTGCAGTTCGATGCGCGTCAGGCTCACCTCGATCACGGCCTCGCTGCCGTCCTTGCGCAGATGTATCCATTCGAACACCTTCGTGTCGCCGGTGATGCTTTCGTGAATGAGGCGCCTGGCCTTCTCCGCCGACGTGGCACCGTCCGGCTGGTACTTCGGTGAGATTTTCTCGGGGCGGAGTCCCAGCAGTTCCTCGGGCTCCATGCCGAGCATTTTCGCCGCACTCGGATTCGAGGAGATGAACACCTCGTCCTGCAGCAGCAATATGCCGTCGTTCGCGCGCTCGATGAGGATGCGGTAACGCTCCTCGCTGTCGCGGAGCGCCAGTTCCGCCCTTTTCTGATCCGTGATATCCCGTCCCACTGCCTGGATTTCCATGACACGGTCATCCCCGCCGATAAGCGCCCGGGCGGACCACCAGTGCCATTCCCTTCTCCCGTCCGCATCCGTGACCGTAAGGACACCCTCCCAGGTGGGCGCTTCCTTCGTCAGCGAGCGCAGCACTTTCTCACCGAGTCTCCTTTCCGCATCCGGGAGATTCGCGAAAATATGCCGTCCGATCATCTGCTCGGTGCTCATGTCGAAGTACCGGCAGTAATGCGCGTTGGCGAAGGTCAGCGTTCCGTCGACCTTGCAGCGGACGATCCACTCGTTCTGTGCTTCGAGAATGGCGCGGTAACGGGCCTCGCTGTGTCGGAGTTCCTCGAGCGCGCGCGTGCGTTCGGTGACATTGACCACCATGGAGACCAGGGATTCGAAACCGCCGTCCCTGTTGAGAATGGGTGTGTTGTACCACTCGGTGGTCAGGCGTCTGCCGTCCCTGGTGATGTTTTCGCTGGTCATGTGCGCCGTCATGCGACCGCGCAGAAGGGCCTCGCGCACTTCCTCGAAGGAATCCTTCGCCTCCTCGGGTATGATGACGCCGTACGGTTTTTTCCCCTGCAATTCCTTGCCACTGTAACCGAACAGCCGTTCGGCGTTGGGATTCAGGTACTGCACACGGAAATTGGCATCCGTCACGATATAACCGATCGGCATGCGGTCGATATGCATCTGCAGGCGTGTGAGCAGTTCCTCGCGTTCCCGCTGCAGGTCGATCTGTCTTCGCAGGCCGTGTTTCGCCGCGGTGATATCACGGAGGTACAGCGTCATTCCACCGGGGAAAGGGAAAAAACGCAATTCCCACCACTGCTCGCGCTCGTCCATCAATTCCCAGGAGGCCGGTTTCTCCTCCCGCTGCGCCCGTTCGGCGTACGCGCGGGCGTCACAGCTCAGCAGATTGTCGAGCATCGGCCACAGCCGGTCATTGCCCAGCGATTCCTTCAGCTCGCTGATGAGCAGTTCCGCGTGGCGGTTGTAGTGGCGCAGCCGCAGTTCCGGGGTCAGGACGAAGAGGGCTTCGCGCAGTGAATCGAGAACGGACTGCTGGAGGACATTCAGGCGCTCGAGTGAGGCTTCACGCTCGCGGTGCAGGCGG